>JBEBRE010000145.1:0-6653 GCA_040394995.1 Sphingobacterium wenxiniae | reverse complement strand
GCTTTGTCCTTAAACTCTTCCTGAGCAGCTACTTCTTCAGTTACCTGATTTTGAGGCACAACTTTTGGCTCAGGGAACCGGATAACATCCTCTGCGGGGGGATCTTGTGCGATACGTTGCGGAGGGGTTTCCTCTATCGGAAGAGGCTCTTCTTCTTCTTTTTCAGGCTCCGGTATTTCCAAGTCCTCCAAGGTCACTTCCGTGATCATCGGAGCCTCCTCAACAGGCTTGTCTGGAAAAACCTTAATGTTGAACATTTTTGGTGCACTCAAAAGAAGAACAGATGCCGATATAATCAACAAGCCAATATTGGTAGCCTTTGCCGAATACTTCCGCAAATCGTAGGCACCATACGCCTTATTTCTATTCTCAAAAACGACATCGAGCCATTCCTTTTTGAATATATCTAATTTAGAACCAAACATATCTTTATTAATTAATGCGATTAGTCATTAAATAGACCCTCGCTTTTCAATACTTCTATTTCGTCACTCGTGATTTTTGAAATCATATAGCGCTTCACGTCTGTAATTTTCATCTCATCCAAGATATCGACAAGATTACGTTGAACAGATTTTTCGCTCGGTCTGATTACAACAATCAAATCTTTCCCTTGACTACGCGCAGGCACTTCTTTTTTCATTTTCAGCAACACTTGACGAATACCCTCTTTACCATACTCGACAGTTGCCGGAGGGAAAATTGGGTTTGCCAGTTGTCCGTAATACCATGAAATTTTGTTGTCCGAACCTAATAAAAGGGTGATTGAACGCGTATCGGCAATCTCCAGATTGTCGTTCGCGTCCACCTTATTCTTATCAGGCATCGCCACGTCCATAGCCTGTGGCTTGTTTAACGAAGTGGTAAGCATGAAGAAGGTAATCAATAAGAACGCTAAGTCCACCATGGCGGTCAAATCGACCTTACCACCGTTTTTCTTGGCTCTTACTTTCCCGCCTTTGTCGCCTTTACCACTATCTTGATTTAATTCTGCCATTTTCTTCTTTCTTAATTAGTCCTCCGCTCTCAAACCAGTAACAAAGCTAAACTTGTTCTGCTTCTGGTTTCTTAACGTTTCGATAATCAAATTGATTGTCGGATACTTCTCGTTTGCATCGGCTTTGATTGCTACTTTCATCGGTCCCGGATTCACAAAGTCCTTGTCTCCCTCCCGCTCGTTATTGTATTCGAGGGTGGATAAGCGCGCCTGTTGCACCCATTGGTACAACTCGTTGGAAACCGTCTCCGTACTGTCGACAGGAATACCCGGTTGGATATTTTCCTTACGCGCATCGTTCTCAAGTGAAAGTAACTGCCGCATGTTCTTCATCGGAACACCAAACTCGTCCATCATCCTAAACTCTTCGTAATCCTTCTCGGAGAACGCGATGTTATATTTAGCAGACATTTTCTTTAACGTCTCTTCGCGAACAATCGGGTTCTTAATGCTGAAGAACACCTTGCCTCCTTGGCCTACCGATATGATGGATACGTTGTCGTCCGGTAATTTATCGGGGATGGAAGAGGCTGGAACGTCTACCGGCAATACTTCCGGCTGACGTGCCGTGGCCGTCAATACGAAGAATGTAAGAAGCAAGAACGATACGTCACACATCGCCGTCATGTCGATGGATGTACTGGCTCTTTTTACTTTTGCTTTACCCATTTTCTTTACTTCCTTTTATTTAACAATTCCTATTCCTTTAACTAATGATGATATATATGCACAAATTCCATAAAGAAATTTGATTTTTTTTCATCATCCTTATTTGTGGTTTGCCGCGTACGTTTGTACGATAGAGAAACCAGCTTCGTCGATAGAATAAGTCAAGTTGTCAATTTTTGCCGTCAAGATGTTGTACATAACGATGGCGAATGTAGAAGTTGCGATACCTGTAGCCGTATTAATCAAGGCCTCAGAGATACCGTTTGCCAATTTTGCTGAATCTGGAGCACCACCTGTCGCCAAGGCAGAGAAAGCCTTGATCATACCCGTTACTGTACCCAATAGACCGGTCAATGTACCGATGGATACCAACGTAGCGATAACGTTCATGTTTTTCTCCAACATAGGCATTTCCAAGGCTGTAGTTTCTTCGATCTCTTTTTGGATTGCCAACACGGATTTTTCTGCATCTAAACCTGTATTAGATGAAACGTCTTTGTATTTCAACAAGCCTGCTTTTACAACGTTCGCTACGGAACCTTTTTGCTTGTCACACTCCGCGATTGCTGAATCAATGTTGCCACCGTTAATCAAGGATTGAATCTTTCTCACGAAGTTACCTACATTACCTGTACCGGCTGCTCTATTAATAACGATAAAGCGCTCAATAGAGAACACCCATACCATTAAGAACAAACCAATCAAAATCGGAACGATTACACCGGCGTGGTAAACCATACCGCCATAGTTTCCGGGAAGTGGCTGATTCTCACGGTTGCCATCGATGAAATTTGAGGGAGCCCCCATCACAAATTCCCATACGACATAACCGATTATGAAACAAATGATAATTGCTAGACTCGCAAATAAATTACCCGAATTTCCGCTTTCTTTGTTAGCAGGAGTAGTAGTTTTTGGTGCGTTTGCCATTTTTACTAATTTTTAGATTTTTACTGTTGTTTAATAATATGTTTAATTCAATTTATGCAGTTTTACTGTCATTATTTTGCCATAAAGCAAAACAAATATACTATTTTGTATCAAAAATAAAATTTTATTTACATTAATTACCTTTATTTCTATTGGGTCAATACTTTGCGAACCTACAGCGGATCCCGTCCATCCAAATATTACTTTAATACAATTTCTTTTGCAATGAAAACTATTTTTTTTGGTTTATGCAAATTAAAAAAACATTAAATTTTAAAAATAAGTAAGTGTTCACTCATCGTTGCCTTGAGAACAACGATACATAAGGATTTTTATTGTGTATCGCTTTAAAAAAAAATGCCGATAGTTTCTTCTCAAAACAGGTATAGATAACCTGTTAACCACCAGCTAATTTAACTTGGTAGCCTTCCGATTTAAGAATCTCGAAAATTTTGGTTTTGAAATCCCCCTGAACCAAAATCTCCCCTTCTTTCGCCGATCCGCCTACGCCACATTTTTGCTTTAGCTTTTTCGCTAAATCATTTAAGTCCTCATCTGTTCCAACGAATCCTTCCACTATTGTAACAACTTTTCCCTTTCTGGCTTTCCGATCCAAAAATACTTTTAGCCTTTGCTGCTGATTGGGAAGGGTATCAATTTCTTCTGAACTTTCTGCTCCAACATAGTTGAAATCATCGGCTGTTGAATAAACAATGCCTTCAAATCGTTGTTTCTTTTGCTTCGCCATGGGGGGGGGTTAACAGATTATTTTTAATGATTTATGTTTAATGGATATTTCCAGCTTTTCTCCCATCTCCACCGGCTCTCCGTCTACATGGACCGGTCCTCTGCCTTCGCGAGAGATAGTGATATTTTTTCCCGGAATAATTTCTACGTACTCCGATTGGTCGGCACTCTTGGTAAAGAGGTGGAAAATCATCTTTGGCAGAAGATAAAGTGGAAACTCGTGCACAACGCAAACATCCAGTATGCCATCAGTAATCGATGCGTTAGGTGCAATGTAAGCATTGTTTCCATATTGTGGCGAATTGGCAACGCTGATCATGAATGCCTGCCGAACATATTCCTCACCATCAATCAGCAATTTGTATTTGCTCGATTTGAACCTGCTGAACACATTAAGGGCCGACCGCAGATAACCTATCGGTCCACGAATATTCTCCGTCGCGAAATGGTCGCTCACTGACGCATCAAAACCCATACCGGCTATATTGAAAAAATGTCGTCCGTTTACTTCTCCTGTATCAACTTCTACCGTTTCAAACCGGTTGATTCGTCTTATCGCTGCCGACTCGTTCAAAGGAATACCTAAATAAAGCGCCAATCCGTTACCGGAGCCTTCCGGAATGATGCCTAGGGGCATGTCCGAACCCAATAGAGCTGAGCCCAACTCGTTGATCGTACCATCGCCTCCTACCGCAACCACAGCATCATACTTTTCTGCCAAGGCCTGTCTGCCTAATTCGAAAGCATGATTGGGATGATCGGTAATCTTAAAGGTAGGATCAAACTTAGCCAAGTCCAATACCTCCAGCACCTGCTTATTGAAAGCGGTTTTCTTCTTCCCTCCCGAAATAGGATTAACCACAAACAATATTCGCTTACGTTCACGCATACCTGTCTAGTTATGGTTATAAAGATATGTAAAACCCTGCACAATCTTGCAGAGATCAAGACAAAAAAGTATAGGATATCAAACCTGCCAATCGATAGGCTCTTTACCTTTTGACAGGAGGTATTTGTTTGCCTTAGAGAAATGTTGACAGCCAAAGAAACCCCGATGTGCAGATAAAGGCGAAGGATGTACCGTCTTTAATACACAGTGTTTTTGAAGGTCGATTAACATGCTTTTTTTCTGGGCATAACTTCCCCAAAGCATGAACACTACGCCATCTAACTTTTGGGATATGAGCTGTATGATTTGATCTGTAAACACTTCCCAACCCTGTCCTTGATGTGAAGCCGCCTGATGTGCCCGGACAGTCAATGTGGCGTTGAGAAGCAACACACCTTGCTTAGCCCAAGAAGTAAGATTTCCCGATCGGGGATATACAAAGCCGGGTATATCCGACACCAGTTCGGTATAAATGTTTTTCAGCGAAGGAGGCAAGGCTATGCCGTCAGGAACTGAAAAAGATAAACCGTGTGCCTGTCCATCATTGTGGTAGGG
Source organism: Sphingobacterium wenxiniae (assembly GCA_040394995.1). GTDB lineage: Bacteria > Bacteroidota > Bacteroidia > Sphingobacteriales > Sphingobacteriaceae > Sphingobacterium > Sphingobacterium wenxiniae_A. The sequence continues at coordinate 1,866 of JBEBRE010000145.1, read as the reverse complement.
ATCTTGTCCCAAAATCACCACCTTAATGTCTTCAAAAGGTGTCAATTTAAAGGCATTGAAAACCAGCGGTTCGGGCGGGAACACTAAACTTTGCGCGCGTTCACGTTGCACGAAGGCAGAGAGCCGGCGCATGTAATCTTGCTTGAAAAGGGGCTTTAATAAAGGTTCCCAGCTTGCGTGATATCTATTGGACATAGTACAAAAATACGATTTTACAATTTTATCACCTAAACAAGTTGTATAAGCTCTAAAATAACCGGATATTTGTAGACAATTTAGGATTTATTGAAATTAAATGTATATGTCAAATATAGTTCGCATTATCATTAGTAGTCTGTTGTTAATCGGAACCGTGGTGTTGTTCTGGTTTGGCCATTGGGGATGGGGTATCTTGGGAATATTGGTCACCATTCTGGCTTGGGTAACCGTTTTCTTTAACGAGAACATGCTGATCGCCCAATGGTATCTGCGAAAAGAGAATATGGCTAAAGCCGAACGCTGGCTAAAGAACATCAAGAACTACGAAAAACAGCTGATCAGTGCACAACATGGTTATTATCATATGCTATTAGGTGTTATAGAGTCGCAACGGGCACCGTTGCAATCGGAGAAGTTTTTCCGGAAAGCACTGTCTTTAGGCCTACATATGGATCACAATGTGGCGATGGCCAAGCTTAGTTTGGCGGGAGTGGCGATGGCCAAACGCAATAAGCGTGAAGCTGAAAAGCTTTTGGCAGAGGCAAAGAAAGCAGATAAAAACAAGCTTTTAGCCGATCAGATCAAAATGATGAAAGATCAGATGTCGATGTTAGACAAACAGCATTTCCGTTATTCGCGATAAGCAACATAAACGAACAAGAGGTTGAGCCTATAACTCAACCTCTTGTTGTATAAATTTCCCCTCTTCCTGGCTGTCTTCAAAAACCAGCACTAATTTCTCTGGCTTCTCTCTCTTCCAATTAGCTATTTTCAGTTGGAAGAGTACAGGTTCGTCTTCTCCAAAAAGATAATGAAGATAATTCTGTCTTTCAGCGATATCAATCAATACACGGCCCAATTTCATCGTCGTGTACATGTGCTTTTCTCCAGCTTTATCCTGCACTTGCGTGGCAAATGTATTCAGCTTGAATTCCCGTGGATTCATCTGATAAGATATGAGAAACAGTTCGATGCTCAGTGTATCGGTTTTAGGGTTCACGACCACTGATTTTACATCGATTTGTATATCGTCGATGATCATCCGGGTCGTGTCTTCTTGTGCCAATAATGTATATGGCAACAAAAAGAATAAACCCACAAGGGCATGCTTAAAAAAAAGTTTCATAGTCACTATCTTAGTCTATCTGCAGATTTAATGAGTTTCTCATCTTTGCGAATACCGCCAATGGCCATGGCTAAAAAAATGATGGCAACGGGCAACAGAAAAAAGCCCACTCCTATATTCCCGGCTTGTACCTTTTGGGAAATGGCACCCAAAATAGTATTAGCTACACTGAACATCCAAATGCCCAAGAGAACAATCAATACGATTTCAATAACGATAAAGGTAACCTGCTTTTTGCGGTTCTTGTACTGAAAGATGATAAAGAAAGGAAAAAGAGCAATGATTGCGGTAACAATAGCCTGCAGCAAAGAAGTGCTTTCCCGCGTGGATTCATTGTTGACAGAAGAATATACGCCTGTAACCATAATCTTCTTTCCAAGCCCTACCAAATCAATAAAACTAACATAGGGAAATATAAACAACCCTAAAAGCACAACGGCCGAAGCCAATAACCAAACGGTTTGAATACGTTGAATCATAACTATTGTTTTTTTACCATAGCAAATATAACTATAAGTATGGTGTATTGAGAAATGCGACGC
>JBEBRE010000144.1:0-6684 GCA_040394995.1 Sphingobacterium wenxiniae | reverse complement strand
TTCGATATCCGCTCGGAATTTCTTCTGTATGTGTTATTTTTGCCCTATGCACAAAATAAGGTTTTTTCTTGTTTTCATTATCGGGTTTGCCGTTTACTTTTTTATAGATGCAAATTTCTTTTCCTTACTGCAAAAAGAAATAATAGTATTAACGCAATCGAGAATGGCGGGACACGTCTTTGCATATGCTATAACTATAATACCCTTATTAATTACCGTAGCGCTTTTACGCAAAGAGTACCAAAATCTTCCCGAGAAGTTAGGCTTATCAAAAGGACTGCTTGTTGGCTTTGTTTTCGCCTTCCTATCTACCTTGCCGATGCTCGTGGCCTATGCCATAAAATTCGGCTTAAATAAAGGGTTATCTTTTGACACGTTTATCATTAATACAATTTCAGCCGCATTTTTTGAAGAAATTATTTACAGGGCATTTCTTTTTGGAATGTTGTACAGGTACACCCGATTAGGGTTTTTACCCGCTGTTTTTCTGGGCTCCTTATTATTTGGCATCGTGCATTTATACCAAAGCACGGATGTCAATGAACTCATCGGAATATTCCTGCTCACATTCCTTGGTTCTGTTTTATTTGCCTGGGTCTATGCGGAGTGGAATTTCAATCTATGGTCAGCGATTTTTTTGCACTGTTTGATGAATGTATACTGGTTGATTTTTGAAGTAGACAATACGGCATTGGGTGGGACGTATGCAAATATCTTTCGATTCGCAAGCATATTCTTAGCCATATTGGTCACTCTATTTTACAAAAGAAGAAAGAAAATCACTTTGGAGATTAAAGGAAAAAAACTGTGGGTTAAATCAAAAGGTAATGCTGACTTTTAACATGCACATCGGGTGATATAAAAGTCTGAAATGGCTGTTACAGCTCCAGGCAAATTTCTTTACCATTACTGAGACATAAATGGTATTTTTACAAGACACCAAATAACAGAGTCATGCAAGACCATCGATTAGCCGTTTTAATTGACGCCGACAATGTTCCGTACACGAACGTGAAAGAAATGCTGGAAGAGATATCCAAAAGCGGGACGCCTACGGTAAAACGCATCTATGGGGACTGGACCAAACCCCATGTCTCCGGATGGAAGAACGTATTGTTGGAGAATGCGATAACTCCGGTACAGCAATATAGCTATACCACGGGAAAAAATTCATCGGACAGTGCACTGATTATCGATGCCATGGACATTTTATACTCGGAGAAAGTCACCGGTTTCTGTATTGTTTCAAGCGATAGCGACTTCACGAGATTGGCTACCCGACTGCGCGAGGCCGGCATGCTGGTGATAGGCATAGGGGAAAAGAAAACACCGCAGCCATTTATTGCCGCCTGCAATAAGTTTATTTATATCGAAATATTAAAATCTGTGGAAAATGGTGGAGAAGTGAAAGCGCCCACGAAATCGGTTGCTAAGACGACACCAAAACCCGCGCAAAAGGCCCTTGACAAGGTGGATAAGCAGACTATTAAAATGATCGTGAACAGCGTGGATGATCTCGCGGACGAAACGGGCTGGACTTTTCTAGGTTCATTGGGCAGTTTCATTTCAAAAAAGAAGCCAGACTTTGACCCGCGCAACTACGGATTCCATAAATTGTATGATCTGGTGAAGTACATTGACAAATTTGAAATCGATGAGCGGGATTCGGGAGGCAACAGGCACGTCAAGCACATCTATGTGAGACTGAAATAAACGGACTTAATCTTCCCGATCTCGCAAGAACTACGCCATAAAGCGCTCTGCGAATCGACATATCAGTTAACGCAACGTATACGATGAAGGTGGATAAAGCAATTTTTAAAATGTATTCATCGTCATTTTAACGATATGTTACCTTCCAGCAAAGGGCTCACATATGCCTCTGTATTCCTTCTAGGCATTTCATATTTTTTTACCGAGATAAAAAAAATAATCAAAAGCAATTTGGAGTATTGAAAAGTAAAAGCTAATTTTAGTGTGTAAAGACATGATATAACTACTGCCCAAAAAAACCTGTGCAACTATTTGTGGTTTGTTCTGTGTTAGGGAGCGATTAGGCAGCTTTATTCTGTGAAAAATGTCCTTGGGGATGGTTGGGCAAAGTAAGTCTACCTTGCGTTTGCAGGCTTGCTTTGCCCTAACCTTTTTACTTGCAGTAGTCTTTCAGCGCCCCATACTGCCCGTGATCAGTTGGCAGGCGGCTCTCCTCCATAAAAAATCTGACAGAAAGGATCTCGCCTGCGGATATTAGTTGCCGGGAGGGATAATATGCGCATGGCGATTGGTCTCAACCCCACTTGCCCTCACGGTAATGCCAAACATTGGTAAATCTCCTTCGTATCGTCTGGCCGGTGTTGGTTTGGTATTGTTGGCCTTGGGGATGGCCAGTTCCTTTCCCATTCTCACCGTTTCATCAACCCTTATCGATAAGTAGTTCCATTTGGATATTTACCCTTTTATAATGGGATGGTTTACCGGCAATTTTGCGAAAGCCCAATTTGTGGTAAAGATTGATAGATGCCTCCAATAGCGTATTCCCTTCGAGATAAATTTTTGACGCGCCGAGTTCTTTGGCCCTCTTTATGATTTCCTGCCCCAACAGATAGCCGATTTTTTTGCCTTGCGCTTTAGGGGAAACTGCCATTTTTGACAATTCAAAATCATAAGACGAATCGTGGTGCTTTATCAAAGCGCATGTACCGACAGGCTCGTTTTCGTACAAAGCGATAAGGATTTCGCCGCCTTTCTCCAACACGTGTTGCTCTGGGTGGCCGAGCACCTGACGGTCAATCTCCTCCAATTCGAAGTAATTGGATATCCACTCTTCGTTGAGGGATTTGAATGCAGATCTATATTTAGGCTTATAGCGCACGATCCGAACGTCCTTGCTCTCCCTGGTCTTCTTCTGCTCCTCCACCCTTTTCAGCAAAGGCTTTCGTTCAAGGAGGAATTCCCACTCTGCAATGGCCTCCCAAAGATTGTGGGTTGCTTCCGAGAGCATGTCCTCAACAGCTGCATCGACATCGAGAAATACCATCCTTGCTTTTTCTACAAGAGATAGTCCTTTGGGAGTCAGCTTTACTAGGTTTCGCCTTTTATCTTTTGATTTTAAATTGCTTTCCACCAAACCCACTTGTGCCATTTCCTTAACAATAGTAGTGACGGAAGGCTGGGAATGGCCGATCTCATTGGCGATTTCAGTAATGGTCTTCTCTTCATTTTCCGAAAGCACAAAAAATACGGGGAACCACTTTGGTGTTAACTGTACGTGGTACAAATCAAAAATGCGATACCCGTCGTCAGTCATTCTCGCCGTCAACATGCGCAGTCGGGTAGCCAGCGCCATTTTTCCCGTTTTTTCGAACAGATGCATAACCATATAATCAATTACATAACCGATTATGCAATAATACGGTTTTTTATGAGAATATTTGGCCTTTTAAAGCAAAATGCCCCATCAGTAGTCTTCTAGAAGTGCACTTCGGTATGTTTTTAACGCCCTTTCTCTTGCAAAAACGTGATTTACGATGGGTTGGGCATAGGCAGGAGTTCCGAACTCGGGAAGCCATTGCTTAATGTACACATGCTCCTTATCAAATTTTTCAGCTTGAACTGTGGGATTAAAGATACGGAAGTAGGGAGCCGAATCGCATCCGGATCCAGACGCCCACTGCCAGTTTCCATTATTGGCTGCCAAGTCGTAATCATTGAGCTTCTGCGCGAAATAGCTTTCACCCCATCGCCAATCTATCAACAAATGTTTGCATAGGAAGCTTGCTGCGATCATCCTTACTCGATTGTGCATATAGCCGGTTTCGTTCAACTGGCGCATACCTGCATCGACAAGCGGATAACCTGTTTTTCCAACTCGCCATTTTTCAAAGTCGTGTTCGTGGTTGAGCCATTTGATATAGTCGTATTTCGCCTTAAAGGATTGATCTACCACTTTGGGAAAGTGGTATAAGATCTGCATGAAAAACTCCCGCCATATCAGTTCGTTCAGCCAGGCCTGGCTGTGGGCCAACGCAAAGGTTACGCACCGACGGATACTGATTGTACCAAACCGAAGCGCTATTCCTAACTGTGTGGTCCTTTGCAGAGAAGGATAATCTCTGTATTTATCGTAGCTATCGATAATGGTTGCGCATAATCTAGGGGAAACAAAGTCAATCTGCGCTTTTTTAAAACCGATTTCAGCTAAAGAATGGACTTCGACAAAATCCTGTCTAAAAAAATTGGAACCATCTGGATGAAAAGGCTCGCAAGCCGTCTCGGCCAACAACTCCTTCCATTTTCTTGAATAAGGCGTGTACACCGTATAGGGGGTGCCGTCAGGTTTTAAAACATCGTTTCGATCAAAAATAACCTGATCTTTAAACGCGCTGAAAGGAATATGTTGCTGTTTGAAGAAACCGCGCACATCTGCGTCTCTATGGATAGCCGACGGCTCGTAGTCTCTATTGCAAAAGACTGCCTGAATCGCATACTTTTCGGATAGCATCTGAAAAATACCTAAGGGATCTCCGTAGAAGGTATTGAGCCGTGCATGCAGTGCTTTAAGTTCGATGTTCAGTTTGGAAATGGCTTGGTGGATATAATCCACACGCCGATCTTTTTTTTCGTCGATACGGTCCAGAATATGCCTGTCGAAAATAAAAACAGGCAACACCGGGTGGCCAGAAGAGAGCGCCTGACATAGACCGGCGTTGTCTTCCAAACGCAGATCCCTACGAAACCAGAAGATGGCAACTTTACTCTTCATCGAGGTAAGGATTATCATTTCTGTCATGCTTCACCCAGATTAGTCGCGATATATCGTAACCGATTTGTTTTGCAATTTCCAGGTAATTAGCTTTAACTTCTGAAGGTATCTCCTTTGTGCGTGAGAGAATCCATAAGTAGTCGAGATTTTTGCCCGCTACTAAAGCATATTGATAATCTTTGTCCAGCGCAACAACGTTGTAACCGGCATAAAAAGGACCGAAAAAACTCACTTTTAGTGCCGCTACATTTTTATCTCCTCTGAATTTTGCCAATCCGTCCGCTTTTCTCCATTCTTTCGTCTTATCGTTATAGCCACTATTAAGTACGGTAACATCACCATTTTTATCTAAACTATACTGTGCTGATACATTGTCCAGATCTCTTTCAAAACGGAAATCAAACCGTGCTATTTCGTACCAAGTCCCTAGATACCTAACGACATCAAAATCTTGGACGGCCACGGCATTTTTAGGGATGGACCTACAAGAGGTGAAAAAAAAACCGATTCCGATTGAAAACAGGATTACTATGGTGCTATTCTTTACTTTCATCGTCTATGTTTAAATTGTTTAAAAGTAACGTTATTATATATATAAGTTAAAATCTCCGTATTAGTTTGGAATTTTTGTTGCTAATATCAATATATCCTTACCGAGCGAAGGCCAATCAATGTTACAATTGTAAAACTGTGCTTTGTCGGTTACGCTTTGCTCGTCTGTTACATAGAGATAGAAGTGAAAGTATGATAACGGTATTGTAGACACAGTTTTTAAAATTATACTGCTTGAAATAACAACTTTACAATACATTTGCATTGTGGCCGTCCACATATAACCATCAAATTGATACTATGAACATAATCGCATCTATTCTAACTGCAATCGTCGCCATAGAGCATGTTTACATCCTATGGATGGAAATGTTTACCTGGGAAACGACCGGCAAAAAGGTTTTCGGGAAGTCTTTACCTCACGAATTATTCAAACCTACGAAGGGGCTGGCAGCCAATCAAGGATTGTACAACGGCTTTTTAGCCGCAGGGCTGTTATGGTCGTTCTTTATTGGCGATGACGCTTGGCGCGACAATATTCGATTGTTTTTCTTGGGATGCGTTGCCATAGCCGGAATATTCGGTGCTTTGACAGCCTCCAAAAAGATATTTATCGTACAGGCGCTTCCTGCACTATTGGCGATACTTTTCGTCATCATTTCGAAATTAAATGCCGGGTGACAAAAAGATCTTCAGCTAGAGCTGAAACTAAATCAGGTCATTATATCCAATTGTAACCGGGCTGAAACTGGCTTCCGAAAAGTGGCTATATCTCAAAAAAAGCCTATCTAACTAAAAGACAGGCTTTTTTTAAAAAATCGTCGGGATGGCCGGATTTGAACCGACGACCTCCAGCACCCCATGCTGGCGCGATACCGGGCTACGCTACATCCCGAAAACATTGGATTTACACCGCAAATATAATAAATGCACCTTTTATCCAAAAATAATGTCTTCGTTTTGTCGAAACACAAGAGCCCACCGAAAGATGAGCTCTTATTGTACTCGGAGCGGGAATCGAACCCGCACTCCTTTAACGGGAACAGGATTTTAAGTCCTGCGTGTCTACCAGTTCCACCATCCGAGCAACTGAGCGAAAGACGGGATTCGAACCCGCGACCCCAACCTTGGCAAGGTTGTGCTCTACCAACTGAGCTACTTTCGCTTAAAGTGATGCAAATATAGAATAAATTAAATCGCAGCACAAGACAAAAGTAAAAAAACACAAAAAGATCCTGTCAGATACAAGAAGGCGAGCAACTCCAGAGATACGTTCTCCTTTAAATATATTTAAACCCGTTGTGCATTATAAGCGCTATTTTGTCATCCTGAACGTAGTGAATTGCGGAGCAATCATTCATGCCATAAAA
>JBEBRE010000143.1:0-6722 GCA_040394995.1 Sphingobacterium wenxiniae | reverse complement strand
CCGCGGCTGTTGCGTTGCTGTTGTTGACAGTAGGCATACTATGGAATAGAAAATCTACAGACGATATAAACACCCGTACGGTTTTGCAAAGCCATGATATTCTACCCGGTAGCAACAAAGCCACGCTCTCTCTCGAAGGAGAAGAAGAAATAGCCTTGAGTGGGCAACAAAATGGTTTAGTAACAGACGAAACTTCTATTATGTACCCGGACGGTACAACCATTAGACAAATTGAAAAAGTCAAAATGGCTACCCTTTCTACGCCGGTAGCCGGTCAATACCAGATTACGTTGCCCGATGGCACAAAAGCTTGGCTGAATGCCCAATCTTCCGTTCGTTATCCAACAGCTTTCACAGGAGCTGAACGTCCTGTAAGCATTACTGGCGAAGTGTATTTTGAGGTTGCCAAAAATCTGGAGAAACCATTTATCGTTCGGACGGAACAACAGGAAGTCAAGGTATTGGGAACAAGTTTTAATATCAATGCTTACGGTGATGATGGACAGGTGTTTACCACCTTAACAGAAGGTAGCCTTCGTGTACATTCTCAAGATTTGGACAATGCTGTGGTGTTGCAACCAGGGCAACAAGCCATCGTCAGCGCTTCAAAGGCTATCACCGTGAAAACCGTTGATACAGAGGAAATATCTTCCTGGAAAGACGGTATCTACATGATCAACAATGAAGAACTGTATCATTATGCGCGAAAAATCGAGCGTTGGTATGACGTAGAAGTAGATATGCAACAACAAGGCGACAAGCATTTATCAGCTATTATACCCCGAGACGCCAAACTTTCTGAAGTCTTGCAGGCGATTACGCTAAAGACAGGTGTAAAATTCAAAATTGAGGGAAGGAGGGTTACGGCAGTGGAATAAGGATTTTTACCTACTCGTTATTCGACAAAAAAGAACTGCCGAGGTGCTCGCAACACCCCAGACAGTAAGTCGGGTAACGTATTTGAAAAGTGTGTTAACTAACAAAATTCATGAACCCTGTATGCAAACTTAGGGATTATGGGGCAATATATCAACCCTTTAACTGAGGGCCAGTCATCCCCTAATAGAAGTGCGCATGCTTGTATATAAACCAAAATATGAACATAAAGAAACTTAGATATGATTGTAAATATCTGCCTCTTTCACAAGCTTATTTGACCATGAAACTGACCGTAGCTTTATTTTTCGCGTCCATTATGGTCTCTTTGGGCAATGTCAACGCGCAACGCATCAGTCTCGACCAACATGGTGTGCAGCTGAAAAAGGTGTTGATGGAGATCAGTAAACAGTCTGGCTACACTTTTATCTATGATGAAAGGGAGTTGGCGAATGCGCGTCCTGTATCTATCCAAATCAAAAATAAAACAGTGACCGAAACGTTGGACGCGCTATTTGAGGGGAAGCCCTTACGTTATCAGTTAAGAGGCAAATCGATCGCTATTGAGCGCAAGCAAGATATATCTCTTGAAAGCAAGGGAAAGTCGGTAGAAGTTGTACAACAGCATACGGTTAAGGGCCAAGTGACGAATGAAAAAGGAGAGGCACTTGCTGGTACGACGGTGTTAATAAAAGGAGAGACTGCCGGCACGAATACCGATCAGGACGGATGGTATACCCTACAAATTTCTAATCCGAATAGTATTCTGATATTTCGTTCGTTAGGATATGCTACACAGGAGATTTCTGTACAAGGAAAAACAGAGCTGTCTGTTGTGCTACAAACCTTGCAAAGCGGTTTAGACGAAGTCGTTGTTGTGGGCTATGGCGTACAGAAGAAAAGTGTAATAACCGCAGCCATCTCCCGGGTAACAGCCGAGGATTTAAAAAACACATCCCCAATTCGGATAGACAATGCATTGAAAGGTATGGTATCCGGTGTGATGGTGACTCAATCTTCCGGCCAGCCTGGCGAAGGCTCTAAGGTCAGAATCAGGGGTATAGGTACCATCAACAACAGTGATCCGTTGTATATAGTGGATGGAATGCCGATAGAAGGTGGTATTGATTATTTGAACCCCAACGATATTAGTTCCATTGAAGTGCTGAAAGATGCCGCTTCCGGGGCTGTATATGGCGCGCGGGCAGCCAATGGCGTTATCCTGGTCACCACCAAAAACGGCACCTTGGGGAAAACACAGGTAAACTATTCCTTTTCAAAGGGTTCTCAAAACCGATGGAGAAAGCGCGATGTATTGAACGCCACCGAATATGCCATATTAATCAATGAAGGATTGCTTAACTCCGGACAGAATATCCGGTACGCCGATCCATATTCGTACGGCAAAGGAACCGATTGGCAGGACCTGGTGTTCAACAAAAATGCACCGGTTTCCAACCATCAATTAAGTATCAGCGGTGCGAGTGAAAAAGTCAATTATTTCCTATCGGCCGGATACTATGACCAGGAAGGTATCGTCGGCGGTAACTGGGACCGCTCCAACTATAACAGGATGAGCTTACGATCCAACACCATATTCAATCTTCTGGATGATCAAAAGCGCAATTACTTGCACAAGTTTTCGTTAGGTGTAAATGCCTCTTATTCGCGTATAAAGTCGAAAGGAATCGGCACTAACTCCGAATACGGTTCTCCATTGGGAAGTGCCCTTGCATTTTCGCCTCTTTTAGGGGCTTATGAGGAAGATCCTGCCGCAGCGCTTGCCCAGCATCCTTTTGCAGTGAAAGATCCGAAAACGGGGCAGGTGTATACCATTGCCGGATCGGATTACAACGAGATCACCAACCCGCTGGCACAGCTTGCGTTGCCGGGCGACAAAGGAAATGCTGATAAATTCATTTCCAATTTCTGGGCAGAGTTGTCCTTGTGGGACAACCTGAAGTTCAAATCATCCTTCGGCACAGATTTGGCCTTTTGGGGAAATGACGGCTGGACACCCAAATATTACCTGGGACAATCCAATTATCGGGACGAATCCAGTGTATGGTCGAGCATGAACCGCTCGATTGTATGGCAGTTGGAAAATGTGTTGTCCTATGAAAAAAACTTTTTGGACAACCATAACATTCAGGTTCTGGTCGGACAATCGGCAAAGAAATCATCAGGTCGCAACCTTGGTGGCGCAAATCGCTATATGATAGAAGAGGATGGACAAAAAGCCAACATCAACTTTACGACCGGGACGGCCGCGAACGGCGATATGAGTATATATGGGGGCGCATTTAGTCCACATACCTTGGCATCGCTATTCTCCCGTATCAGCTACAACTATGATGAGCGTTATATGTTTCAGGCCACGATAAGAAGAGACGGATCTTCCAATTTTGGGCCTAACAACCGCTATGCTACATTCCCTTCTTTCTCTGTTGGATGGAATGTGACGAATGAACAGTTTATGGACAATCGTCCCAGCTGGCTGTCGTTCATGAAGTTGCGAACTTCTTGGGGCAAAAACGGGAACGAAAGCATTGGGGGTTTTGGATATGTAGCATTGACCGCATCGGGCAACAATTACGTTTTCGGGACAGGAGATGGTGTAATCGCGGTAGGAACCAAACCAAGTGGATTGGCGAACCCCGACCTCGAGTGGGAGGAGTCTATACAGACTGATGTTGGGTTAGATGTTGAATTATTCAATCATTCGCTTAGTCTGTCTATGGACTATTTTTACAAAAAGACCGATGGCATGTTGATGACCATGTCCATACCATCTTATGTGGGCGAAGCAAAACCTACCGGCAACGTAGGCGAGATGGAAAATAAAGGGGTGGAATTCGAAGCCACATATCGGGTCAAGGCCGGAGAATGGAGTTTTCGTTTGGGTGCCAATGCCTCCTACATCAAGAACAATATGTTACGTCTCGGAAATGAAGAGGGGTTTGCGAACTACGATTATTATCAAAATGTAGGAACCATCAGTCGGGCAGAAAACGGCTATCCGTTTCCCTATTTTTACGGCTATCGGGCCAACGGCCTTTTCCAGAACTGGGACGAGATCAACAGCTACGTAAATAGCAACGGCGACTTGATACAACCCAAAGCTGTTCCCGGTGATGTCCGTTTTGTCGATATAGATGGTAATGGAGCGATTTCCGATGATGATCGCACCATGATCGGCAATGGCAATCCGGATTGGACATTTGGCTTTAACGCCAATATCGCTTGGAAAAACTTTGACTTCAGTTTCATGCTACAAGGAACCGTCGGCAATGATATTTACGATGCCACCCGCAGAACTGATATCTCATATATTAACCTGCCAAGTTATATGCTCAACAGATGGACAGGAGAAGGAACATCCAATACCATTCCTCGATTTGCATTTACCGATGCTAATGGCAACTGGTTGTCCTCAACCCTCTTTGTCAAAGATGGCTCCTATATGCGTGTCAAGAATATGGTTCTTGGTTACACTCTTCCGAATCAGCTGACAACCAAGTATTTCGTTTCAAACCTCAGGATATTTGCCTCGGCCGAGAACCTGTTGACATTCACCAAATACGAAGGTCTTGACCCTGAGATATCGTCAGGAGGTACTTCTCTTGGCATAGACCGCGGCATATATCCGCAGGCTAGGGTTTATTCTTTCGGCTTGAATCTATCCTTTTAAAAATTAAAAACGGAAAAACATGAAACGATTACTCTATATAACGATAGCGATTTTTACGCTTTTTATACAAAACTCTTGTTCTGAGGACTTTCTGAACGTGCAATCGCCCGATAAGCTGTATGTAGATGAATACTATACTACTGAAAGCAGAATCTTTGAAGCATTGGTCGCGGCCTACGATCCTTTGCAGTGGTTTGACTACGCCTGGGGGCAATACACCCACATCGGATTGGTATCAGACGTGATGGCCGACGATGTGTATGTTGGCGGTGCTGATGCCAACGATTGTATCTATCTTCACCGGATGTTCAATTACGAGGCGCTACCTACTTCGGTAGTCAGCGACCTGTGGACAACCTTTTATTCAGGCGTGAACCGGTCTAACAATGTGATGCAGTATATGGAAAACGTACAGAACATTTCCGATGCATCGAAAGCATTGTACTTGGCCGAAGCCAAAGTGTTGCGATCTTTTTATTATACCTGGCTATGGAAGCTGTGGGGTAACATTCCCTATTACGAAACCAACCTGACGTTCCCCTATATTTCCGATCAGAGTTCGGCCGACGAGGTGTACGAAGGCATCGTGACCACACTGGAAGATGCCATTGACAACGGCGGGTTGCCGATGAAAGTGACGAGTGGAAAAGAAGGCCGTGTGTCCTTAGCCATGGCCTATATGCTGTATGCAGAGGTGGTCATGTATCAAAATGACGAAACCCGCTTGAACAAGGCCCTTAAATATATGGAGGAGATTATCAACTCCACACAATATGATCTGGTAGACGATTTTGCCGGAATATGGGAAGAAGGTGGCGAATGGTCGCAGGAATCCATCTTTGAAATCAATTATTTCAGTCGTAACGGTATCCGTTCGTGGGATAGCCCAACGCGGAATGACGGCGGATCGGTATACCCCAAATTTATTGGCATATACAACTTGTCAGGAAGTCCCGACTTTGATGGAGGCTGGGGGTTCGAACCCGTAAAAGCGGATGCTTATGCAATGTATGATGAAAATGATAAAAGGCGTGATGGCGGCATCTTAGACTTTGCCACGTATGCGACAGAAAAAGGGGCATCTTATACACCACGGTATCAGGATCAGGGTTATTTTTTGAAAAAGTATCTTGCCCGGGTAAATGGAAATATTGATCACGCTGCCGATGGGGATCTGAATTATAACAATAACTTCCGCGTTTACCGCTATGCCGAGACGCTCCTAAATGCCGCAGAACTGATTGCCCGCGGTGCTTCCGGAAGCGGAAGTGCCCAAGCTTACCTCAACAAGGTTCGTGAAAGAGCGGGGCTTACGGCTCCTGTTACGCCGTCAATCGAAAACATCATCAAAGAACGGCGATTGGAGTTTTTGGGCGAGGGAAAGCGTTATTGGGACCTTATTCGTTCTGGTTATGCATCGACTTACCTCGTGCCAGACGGTCTGTACAGGACAAATTCATGGACAGTATCTAAAAAGTACCTGCCGATACCACAATCAGAGATTGATGCGTCCGCAGGCACATTGACACAAAATAATTACTAACCTTAAGCAGTACATATTATGAAAAGGATATATAGCTATTTAGGAAGCCTGCTGATTGTGCTCTTGGCTTTCGTGGCGTGTACAAAAGACTTCTCTCGTCCATCGGAAAGCGGCATCCCGTTAGCCACAGATATTGATGTTGAAATCACGGTCGATCAGGAGCTCAATCAGGTGACTTTTACCATGAATAATACGGGATCTTATCCCATATGGATTTTTGGGGAAAAAGATAAAACTACTTATTCTACACGAAACAAGTTTACCAAAATTTACAATAACGCCGGTACATATACCGTAGAAATCAAGATCGGCAACGCAAATGGGATCAGTGATGGTTCGGTAACCCGAACATTTACCATTAACAATTCTTTGGTTGATTTTGACCAGTATATTGGCAAGATCGCGGGCAACGGTAGTAAAACATGGTCGATCGCCAGACAAGAGCCCGGCCACTTGGGCTGTGGCCCGTCGGGTACTGATGGTCTTGAATGGTGGAGTGCCGTGCCGAACGATAAAGCCGATTGGGGCGTGTACGATGATGTATTGACCTTTACAACCGATATGAAGTATACCTACAACCCGGGCGAAGGCGGAACAGTATATGTAAATACG
>JBEBRE010000142.1:0-6881 GCA_040394995.1 Sphingobacterium wenxiniae | reverse complement strand
TAATCAATGGCGACTTTTTATGCGGATATAATTATCCTTTGCGGAGGTATTTCGTTAGAATAACAATGGTTTGTCCTTCTACTTTTCCTTCGATTTGTTCGACATTGTCTGCTACTAGGCGAATGTTTTTGACAACGGTGCCGAGTTTAGCCGATAGCGAAGACCCCTTCACATCCAGTGTTTTGATAAGGACGACAGTATCGCCATCGTATAGTCTTGTTCCGTTGCTGTCTTGGTGAAACTCCACGGTTCCGTCTTGTTCATGATCACCGGTTTTTTTAGCCCATTCCAGCGTGTCCTCATCCAAATATAGAATGTCCAAGCTGTCAGAAGCCCAACTTTCGTTGCGTAACCGGCTAAGCATGCGCCAGGCGACGACCTGTACAGCAGGGTGCTCTGACCACATGGTTTCGGTAAGAACCTTCCAGTGCTCAGCGTCCAATTGTTCGCGTTTTTCAATTTGATCCAAGCAGGTTTTGCATAGTAAGGTCACCGTATCCATATTTTGTTGTGTTGCAGGAGGTACTTCATACACGGATAAAGAACCGGTATTGTTGCATAGCTCGCATTTGTTGCCACTCCTATCGGATAGTTGTTGTTGTATGGACATAACTTGATTGATTTGTCCGCGAAAATACGAAATAAAAGCGAGAGGGAGGGTGTCGGGTGTGTAGATCACACAAGAGAAACACCTCTAACAACCCGTTGTGCATTATAAGCGCTATTTTGTCATCCTGAACGTAGTGAAGGATCTAAAAATCATATCTTAACAAGACTTTAGATGCTTCGGCAAGCCTCAGCATGAATAGAGGCACTTCTGCATCAAAATGCACAACGGGTTCTAATAATGTTTTTAGAAGGTGCAGGGTTAATGATGCTATTTTTTGTCTTTGTCCGTTCCGCACAGCCCTTCTGTTCTCTTTTAGTGAACAGGCCGGTCAGTTATCCATGAGTGTTAATTTTCAAAAAATTAAGATGTGCTTGCCTTGGTAGCCACTCTGATATATAGTTAATTGTTGATATAAATTTTGTATAATTGAACAAAAAAAGCAACAGTTATGAAATGGCAGAGCGGTCGCCGAGGCGGCAACATTGAAGATAGACGTGGTATGAGTGGTGGGCAGAAACTAACGTTAGGAGGCATTGGTGGTGTGGTCGTCTTAATTATTGGGTTTTTGTTAGGAGGAGATCCTGGACAGCTCCTTAACCAAATGCAACAGGGTGGAGGCATAACAACTGCCGAAGGCACCTATCAATCCACACCTGAAGAAGACAGATTGCTGGATTTTGCCGATGTTGTCCTGGCAAGCACCGATGATATATGGACCAATATTTTTAAGGAGTCGGGAAAGGCCTACCCAAAACCCGGAATGGTCATATACACGGAAGGTACGGCAACCGAAGGTTGCGGTTACGGACAATCGCATTTTGGTCCGTTTTATTGCCCCGGAGACAACAAGATTTACTTGGATTTGAGCTTTAATCGGGAATTAACCCAAAAATATGGTGCCAAGGGAGAGTTTGCCCTGGCTTATGTTATTGCGCATGAAGTTGGCCATCACATCCAAAATGTATTGGGCGTATTGGAACAAACAAATGCCATGCGTGCAAAAATGAATGAAAGGGAATACAACAAGATATCGGTCATGACCGAATTGCAAGCCGACTTTTACGCCGGTGTATGGGCACACTACGTCAACAGCATGACGGATATTGAAATCAGCTATGATGATATTGTAGATGGCATGCGTGCCGCGGCGGCAGTGGGCGACGACCATCTGCAAGAGCAGGCCTATGGACACTCCAATCCCGAGTCTTTTACCCACGGTACGTCCGAACAGCGCGCCTATTGGTTTAAGAAAGGCTATGATACGGGAGATGTGAATGCTGGAAATACATTTAATGATCCGAGTTTGCGATAAAATTATGGCAATGATGATAACACGACCTACTTAAGTATGGTGTCGTCGATTGTGGGTATAATAGCGGGTTTGCTCCTAATTAAACATATAAAAGACTATTCTAAATTGGAGCCACTTGTCTTTCAGTTTCCTGATAATAACATCTTTTTGGTAGAACAAGTGCGTCCCAGCGAATAGCTTATTGGACGAGTAGGTTACACCCCCGGATATCGCTGTTGTCAAATCGCCCTAGGATTTCAAAAGAGCCGTTGGAATGGACGCTGCCCAAATCCTGGGTGGCAATAAAGGAACAAGAATAGTAATTGGCCAGATCGATCACGTTGATCGCGCCTGTTTTTCCAGAGTTGATCAAGGAGAGCGGGTCATTTGTGTCACGTATCAGGATCTTCATCCAAGCAGGTGTGTTGAACAGTCCTTTACCGTAAGAATACCCCTGCGAAAGCAGTTCGGTCATACCGTATTCGGAATGGATGTTGTCCACACCAAAACCATTGCATAGCGTTTGATGCAGTTCTTCGCGAATCATCTCTTTGCGCTTTCCTTTCATGCCCCCCGTTTCCATCACCATTAGCTCGGGGAAATGGATTTGAAAGTTTTCACAAAAATCCAATAACGCATAGGTAACACCGATCAAAAGGGTTTTCGTACCTTTAGCTTGCAACGAACGAAGAGCTTCGTATAGGTCTTGGTGATTGTACAGAAAATAGCCCGATTCTGGTTGCAGGCTTCGGCGGATAAAGTCGTCCACCATATAGATGAGCGAAGAACCCGAACGCTCTAAATAGGAGGGGAGTAGTGCCAGGACAGCCATATCTTCTATGTCGCCATAAAATTGTGCGAAGCATGTTCGGAAGCTTTGTTCATAGTATTGCAAATCGGCTACATGGTGTTTGCTTGTCTCCATTCCTGTTGTGCCGGAACTGGAGAATGTGATTTCCGGTTTTTTGTGCCGTGCGGTGATGTCCTGCGTTTTAAAAAATGTGATAGGTAAAAAAGGAATGTCTGTATAATGTTCAATTTTGAGGTCAGATTTTCCCAATAGCTTTACATACTTGCCATAAATCTCGCAATTTGTCTTTTGAAAGGCAAAAACTTCCAAGCAGACCCGGTTAAAATCTTCTTCGCTCGCAATGGACAAAATACGCTCTAACATTCTTTTTTCTTTCTGTACAAAGATAGAAATGTCGTTTAGAAATCCGAAGTCCATATGAGCATCAGAACAAAATGCAGATTGTTTAACACTCTCCAAAAGAGAGGGACTAAAATAGTACATATTTGGCGGTGTCTAAAAAGCCCTGAAAATGTCCTCCTGAGTACTTCGACTGCGCTCCGTACATGCTTAGTCTAAGTTTGAGAATGTCTCGGGACCCCGACAACTTGTCTCGATATATGCGATGACAAATAGGACGTATGGTTTTTTGTTACTGTGTATCTTTCATTCCGAAGGAGAAATCTGTATAAGAGGCACGCGACGGGAGTCGCGCGCCAGCGAAAGGAATCGATCTTTCGGGTTAATAGATGCCTCCTATCGTCGACATGGCATAAAAAAGGATTTGCTGGGGGAAAGTTCAGATGCCCATGTAGTCACGGCTCTTAGCATCGGATTTCTTTGCGCATAAAAAGGTAGTATGACCCTGCAAAGCATAGGATCGTGCAGGCGATTAGGCCTGTCATTTGTGCCCATGCGATTTTGACGCTTTCCCAAATAGGCAATGGCGAAGGAATCGCACCTTGCAACTGCTCCATATTCAACGGCCCGAGACTACGAATAGTAGGCATAAGCAAGATGTTGGTGCCATCGGTGTAGAGCTGGCTTGGAGCGAAACGCATCAGTGTCAACATAAAATGCTGATACTCCATGATTTCCCGTTGCGAAGCATATGGATTGGGTTGCAGGGCTTTAGCTACCAGATTGATGATAATCGGATAGAACATAGTGAAAAAGAGCCAAACGGCAATAACCACTAACGCTGAAGTGGCCGTATGCTTAAACCATACTGATGATAAGATGGCCAAATTTAACCAAAAGGCGATGTAGACGATGGTAAGCAAGGTGAACAGGATAATACGCGTGACTTCCAGTCCTGAGGGCGGGAAGCCGACCAACATAATACCCACGCCTGTAGTTAACAGAATGAGAGCTGTAAATAGAACTCCGATAACGGTTAAAGCTCCTGTGAATTTGGCATTCAATAAGAAATCGCGGTGAATGGGCTGAGACAGGATCCTACTTAATGTCCTGCCGTTAAATTCGGAGTTGATGGCATCAAAACCAAGACAAATGCCCAATAAAGGGCCTAAAAAGCCAACAAATAAATGAAACGAGGGAATCGAACCATCAGATGTAGTAAAGATTTTCAGAAAGAAAAAATCAGCCTCCGGATCGTTTGGCGCAGGAGATGTGTTTTTAAGAAAAGTAAGCGACGTGTACAAGGAAGATACACAGGTCAATAAAATAATAGCGAGTATGATAATGAATCGCCAGCTTCGGATTTGATCAGCAATTTCTTTCCTTACCAACACACCGAAGGCATTTAAATTTGAGATGTTAATGGACCAATTGCTTGTTTGACTCATGGTTGTCGCCTCCTTCAAAATAGTGTGAATAAATATCTTCTATACCGTATGTTTTTTGATGCAATGAAACAATGTTGATATTGTTGCGGATGAGGGTCTCTGCAATAGCGTTATTTACCTGTGCCTCCGTTGCAATACTTAGTAGGTCGCCTTGTTGCGTCACCTTTCTGACTGTTTCCATTTGTTCCAATACTTGCTTTGCCATAGAGATTTGTTGATTTTGGACCCTTAATTGGATATTTTGGTCCTTATCCTTGAAAAGAGATTGGGCCAATTCGTCAATTTTTCCCTGTGCCAAAAGCTTTCCTTGGACAAATAAGCCTATGCGGTCGCATATTTTTTGGACCTGATACAGTTGATGGCTCGATAATATCACCGTCAGTTTTTCCTCCCTGCTTAGTTGCAATATCAATTGCGTAAAATCTTTAACGCCCATCGGATCTAAACCCAGTGTAGGTTCGTCAAGAATGACGATACTAGGCTTTTTGATCAAAGTGTCGGCTAATCCAAGCCGTTGCCGCATACCTCGAGAGAATTTACCCACTTTTTTATGTGCTACATCGGCTAAGCCAACTTTCTCCAGTAAAGCTAACGCATTGTCATTTGCCTGTATATAGGTTTGATTGTTGAGCTGGGCTGTTAGCACCAGGTTTTCAAGCGCCGTTCTGTGGTCATAAAAACCGATGTTGTCAGGCAGGTAGCCAATTATTTTTTTGACGGAGACCGGATTGGAAATGGGGTCAAACCCGGCTACGTCAATGGTCCCTTGATAGGGCTCCGTCAAACCCAACAGCATGAGGATGGTCGTGGATTTCCCAGCACCGTTGGGACCTAAAAGTCCAAATATTTCCCCTTCACGGATATCAAGGCTAAGGTTGTCGACCGCCGTGAAATTTTTATACTTTTTGCTGAGATTTCTAACGCTGATAATGGAATTTTCCATGTTATCTCCTTCCATATTTGCGTATCAGATAATACACCAGTCCAACAGATAGGGCTATCACGAAGACACCCATCCATCCCCATAACAACGAGGTTTCTACAGTGATTCGATATTTGACTGAATCGCTGACTTCGGTGCTTTTTGCATCAAATGTGACTTGATAATCGCCAGCTATAGCTTTTTTGGCTGGCTTGACCGAGGCCGTCACCTGTTGGCTCTCGCCAGCTTTTAACGTATTGATTCTGTTTGGTTCAAAACTGGTTTCCCAATTGGCAGGAGCCGAAGCGCTAAGGGATATGCCATTTAAATCGGAGCTTCCGGTGTTCTTAACGACAAATTGGATTTTTTTGTTGGAATTTGCACTGGCTGAACTGCTTAACAAGCCGTCTGGAGTTGTGAGTTGTATTTCATACGAACCGGTAATGACGACTTCAAGGGGAAGCTCGGATTGTGTGAGCGGGCTTTGTGCAAGTAAGGTTATCTTGTAAGTACCCTTTTTGATGCTTTCGGGTGCCATGATCTCGATTAATATCTCCTTGCGTTGGTTTCCTTCAATGTTGACCGATGACACTTGTTTTCCATCTGCTTTGAAAACAACGCCCCAACCGGGCTGGAGATTGCTGGCACCTAAAGCATATACTTGTGCATCGGACGAACGATTGAGGATGGAAGCATTATACGTGAAGGTCGATTTGGCCGAACCTTCCATGTTCGGTTGGCTACAGGTAAACTCCGAACTGACGACGCCTTCTTCAGTGACGTTTATTGTCAGGGGTAAGGACGATTGCCCTTGTGCCACAAGCGTAAACCGGTGTTCGCCTTTGGACACTTTGGAAGGAACGATGACTTTAAGGTTCAGTGATTTTCTTTCTTTAGGCAATACGGAGATTTCATCAGCTTTATAATTGCCCGATTTGAGTTCATACATCCAGTCTTTTGGAAAATTTTGAAGCGTTATTTTCCCCGTTCGGATGCCTGAGCTGTTATTGATCAGGTCGATGTTGTAATCGATAATCTCTCCCGGTGATACTGAAATCTTGGGATACGTGGTGTACAATTGCAGATTTTGGGCTACGGCAATCTTTGATGCCAAAATAATGCCCAATAAAAAAAATATTCGACGTTTTAGCATAATAAAATATAAAAGAATGTGGTTGTAAAATCGAGATCGAATTTAGGAATTGGAGATTGTTTCTGTCAACCCTTTTAACATTTTTTTGCATTTAGGAAGGCAAAAAGGGGTTACTATAAAAGCGGTTGCAGATTTCAGAAGTTTAGATCCCTCATTGCATTCGGGATGACAAATAAAGTGTGTAGCGTTGTTGCCACCTCTATTTGTCATTCCGACGACAGGAGGAATCTATATAGATGTCTCGGAGGCTCAACAACTTGTCTCGACTTTGGCGAGATGACAAACAGGGCGGACAGCGTTGCTGTTC
>JBEBRE010000141.1:0-6923 GCA_040394995.1 Sphingobacterium wenxiniae | reverse complement strand
AAGTCAATCGACGGAGTAGCAGGAAAAAATGGCAATAGTAATATGCGCATATCCAAGATTTAGAAAAGAAGGTTAATTAATATGGTATTATATCGCATACGAAAATATCAATTGATTTTCAGGTAATGCAAAAATAAAAAACGAGAAAAATAGTGGCGGTTAACACCATGAAGGCGGGAGACCTATACTTAAGTACAGGTTGTGTTAGGCATTGAGACAAGGAAGATCAGGTGCGGATTTTTGTTTTATGTAACGATCTCCCCAAATGTCCCCCTTTCAAATGCGCGTTTTTGATCAATAAAATTTATATTTGCTTAGCGATTTGCTATCGTTCATTATAATTATGTCGAGAAGTCAATATGCTTACTATGAAGAAATACCGTCTTAAAACAAATCAATACTTCGTAGGTAAGAAATAGGTGACAATAGTGCTTGCCGCTTAGTGCCCTTTTTCTTCCGAGATTGGTGTCAGCATATGGCTACGGTGAAATAATTAAACTAACGCATAAATTAGCTTTTCAATAACCATAACACACTTTGAAAAACTTTATAAAATTTGACAAAACCTACGATGTGTCCAAGCTTGAAGCTGAACTTGAATATTGTCTTGCAGATTTGTGGGTACAACATTTCAACCGTAACGATTATGGTGGTCAATGGAAGTGTATTTCGTTAAGGTCGGAGAGTGGGATAGCACAGGATATTCGATCTAATTATGGTGTAGAGTCATATCAAGATACACCGTTATTAGATAAGATACCTTACATAAAGTCTATTATTGACTCTTGGCCCTGCGATAAGGAGAGTGTACGTCTGATGGCGCTCTATCCATCGAGTGAAATAAAGCCACATCGGGATCAGGGATGCTCTTATTTAGATGGGACCTTCCGCCTGCATATTCCGATTATAACCGATCCTTTGGTAGAGTTTTATTTGGATGGAGAAAGGCTGACCTTGGTAGCTGGTGAGTGTTGGTACATGGATTTTTCTAAAGTGCACCATATTCGCAACAAAAGTGAGATTGTAAGGGTGCATCTTGTGATTGATGCGGTAAGAAATGAAAAAACGGATGTGATTTTTAGCGATTACGATGCTATAACGGAGGTCAGGGAGGAACAGTATGATGCGCAAACCAAGCAACGTATTATTGCTGAGTTAGAGCGATTGAATACCGATGTTTCCCGGCAACTGATTCGACAAATGAAGGAGAATGGCTGAGCGGTTTTTATATCATTGGGTACCTTATAAGTTAGTTCGTAAAGATAATGACTGGGCAGTGTCATGGCTCGATTTAGGAAATGGATTAATGGACGAACCTTTCTTTGATGAGACTACTCGACGGTGTAGAATTCAAATGAAGAACCGTTCTAAATTTGATTCGCAGAGTGATATATGGATGATCCATGAGCTTGCCGAGCAACTAGAATATGTTGCGCCCACCGCATTTATTTTCCATGTTTCACGATGTGGCTCTACTTTGCTTTCGCAGTGTCTAGCTACCCAGAAAGAAAATATTGTGGTGGCCGAAGCTCCTATTTTAGATGAAGTGTTGCGCATGGATGAACAGTATGAGACTGTGTCAACAGACAAGGAAAATCTGTTTCGCGCGACGGTCAAGATCTTGGGACAAAAAAGAATAAAGCAGCAACAGCTCTTTATCAAGCTGGACAGCTGGCATATCCATTTTTATGAATCTTTAAGAAAGTGGTATCCCGATACGCCATTTTATTTTCTGACACGTGAGCCCAAAGCCGTTATACAGTCACACCGAAAACGTAGGGGTATCCATGCGATACCTGGCATGGTGCATGAACGATGGTTGAACCTAGCTATGTCGCAAAACCACTTTGAGAATTTTGATTTGTTTACCGCGGATGTTTTGCAAGGGTTTTACGCGCGGCTATCAATGATCTATCGGGAAAATCATGCTGGCGACTATTTCTTTGATTATAGCGAGGGGCCGGAAGCGCTGTTTCAGGATTTCATCGACAGGTTGTCTATAAAAGTTACCTCTGCGCATGAAATAAGGGAGAGGATGAAATTTCACGGCAAATATCCCGACCAACCTTTTAAGGAAGAGTTGACGGATTGGCTTGATTTTCCTTATACGGAATGTTTGAATACCTATGTTAACTTTATAAACTTACAAAATGTCTAATCGTAAAGGCCTGATTGTTCAATTAACCGGGCTGTCCGGCTCAGGGAAAACAACGATTTCCAACGCAGTAAAAGAGCAGATGGAAGATCAGGGATATAAGGTTGCTTTGTTAGATGGGGATGTCTATCGCCAAACCTTATGTCGGGACCTCGGCTTTAGCAAAGAAGACCGTATAGCACATATTCAGCGTTTGGGAAGGTTTGCATCTGTTCTTGCTCCGGATTATGACTTGGTTTTGATTGCTGCTATTAATCCCTATGAGGAAGGGCGTGCACAGGTGAAAGCTATATGCGAATCTCCCTTGGTGTTCCTTGATTGTTCGTTGGAAGACGCGATAGCACGCGATCCCAAAGATTTGTATCGGAGGGCATTATTGCAAGAAGGTCACCCAGATAGGGTAGTTGAATTTACAGGAATTACGGCCCCTTTTGAACGGCCGTCAGCCACAGATTTGACCGTGAACACTTCATTGCAATCGGTAGAGGAAAGTTGTGCCGAGCTCGTTCGTTTCGTGTTATCAATATGGAGTGTCAACTCATCTACTATGCAATTTAAAGATTTCCTGAAGCAATTTAGACATAATGTATTGGCACAAGATCCTCAAAAGGTGAACGACCCGACTTTCTTGCGCGCCAGTCGTGTCTTTATGGCGGCTTTTCATCTTGGGGTGTTTGATACATATCGTTTTATCTACAACGAGTGTCGAGATGAGAAACATTTTGAAGCCTGGTTGATCGAGCAGTTAGGGAAAGAAGATTATGAACAGGCTATTGCCAACTTTTTAAATACACTGCAGGGAACCTCTGAAGAAAATTACAAAAGCAAGTGTCTTACAGCGGAGCAAATCCGTTTTTGGCAAGAAGAGGGATACTTGCATCTGCCTGGACTTGTTCCCGAGTCCGATTGTGATGCGGTTCGTGATCTGATATGCGCGCGTTTAAATGTAAGGCTGGATCGTCCAGACAGCTGGTATCCGCAGGATCCGTTATTACAAGGGATTTTGATTCCTTCTTTAAAACATGAAGTGATCGCGAAAATCCGGAATCTTTCGCAGATACGCCATGTATTTGCCGATTTGTATAGAAGTGACGCTATCATTCCTACGCAGGCACCGTTGGGATACCATCCTCCCGAATCATCAAGTTACGCTTTCAGAGCGAGTGGTCTGCATTGGGATATCGATTTTGATACCGGAGTGCGCTATCATGTGCAGGGTTTGGTGTACCTGCAAGATGTTGCCGCGGATGGTGGCGCTTTTAGTCTGATTCCCGGCCATCACAAGCTTTTGGATGACCTATTGAAGACGCATGGTTCAGCACAGGGTGCAATGGAAGCGTTGCGGGATAAAGGATTAGAAAAACATGTAGCCGGTAAAAAGGGCGATCTCATCGTTTGGATAGAGACTATGCCTCACGCTGCTACACCAAACCGATCAGATAGGCCACGATTTGTGCAATACATCGGTTTTGAACACTAATGGCGATAGTTTTATGCCCAATGTGCAGTTTTTTGACCGTAATCGGTGTATGAGGGGGCTGTGCATGCAAATTGTGGCAATTATAGTAGAATACTATACTTTGGTATAGGTGTTTTTTTGATAGAATAGGTGTACTTTTGCCATCAGATTACCGAAAAATGAAAAATAGGGTTTGTCTGCAAACCGGCTTTTTAGCTACTACCAAATGAAACGTGTAAAAATGAAAATACTAGCAAACTATGAATAGTCCTAACCGTCGAGATTTTATTAAGCGCAGTGGTCTGCTTTTAGGCGGCTTGTTCTTGGCAA
Organism: Sphingobacterium wenxiniae; assembly: GCA_040394995.1. Lineage (GTDB taxonomy): Bacteria > Bacteroidota > Bacteroidia > Sphingobacteriales > Sphingobacteriaceae > Sphingobacterium > Sphingobacterium wenxiniae_A. The sequence goes on along the minus strand of JBEBRE010000141.1, from coordinate 2,979 downwards.
CCAACAAAGGTGTCTGTCATACCTTATCTGCACCGTATAAAGGAGTTTATTTAGATTTTGATGAAGCCCAAACATCTATCTTTCATACAGGCAATCAGTTCGGTAAAAAGGAACTTTTTGAAGCATCCTGCACCGCAAATATTCCCCGTAATACGCTGCGGTTACATACAGGTAATTTCTTGGCCTCGGACACGCCTGATGTGTCTGTGACAGACAAAATGAATGCATTGGGAATCCAGGTTGCAGCGCTCGGAAATCAGGAAATAAGCTTAACGGAAACCGGGTTGTTAGCGCTGGCGAAGAGTTGCCCGTTTACGCTTGTAAATAGTCATATGGATTGGGAAAATCCGGCCATGGATAAATGGATAAAACCTTTCGAGGTTGTTCAGATACGGAATAAGCGGATAGGCATTCTTGCCACTGCGGGAAATGAACTTGCAAAATCTCCGGAACATCAGATGAAAGTAGAGCGTTGGGCGCGAAATCTTAAACAGTTTCAACAGGTTGATATGGTGCTTAGCTTAGTGTCCCAGGGTTGGAGTAAAACTGAACTGACTTCATGGATGAAAACAAGTAGATCTATCAATATCTTTCTATGTGCAGATTTAGCCGGTGATAAAGGTGGAAACCTCGTGTTGAAAAATGCGGAAGGAAAAGATACGCTGCTCTCCTTTGGCGATGCAACAGGCAATGGATGGAGTAAATACAGCTGTAATATGGCGATGGATGGCTTGGTTTTACCTACGCAACTGGCCTATATGCCGTTTGTAAAGGACACGGTCATAGCAAGTTTATCAACTTAACTCAGATCAATATAAAAGAGAAATAATTAACAAAATTTTTAAACTTAAAACAATAATATCATGGACTTACCATTTATCGGAACAATAATCTTAGTCGGTTTTAATTTCGCGCCAAAAGGCTGGGCTTTTTGTCATGGACAAATATTGGCGATAGCTCAAAATCAAGCTCTATTTGCTTTAATAGGCACCACCTATGGCGGAAATGGACAAACGACTTTTGCTTTGCCGGATTTGCGGGGAAGAGTAGCTATAGGGCAGGGACAAGGCCCGGGACTGTCAAATTACACAATAGGTCAGGTAGCTGGTCAAGAGCGTGTTACTTTGCTACAAACAGAGATGCCTCAACATATCCATCAATTAATGGCTACTTCTGCCGATGGCACAACCAACAATCCAGAGGGGGCTCTGCTATCAGTAGCTCAGGTAGAAGTAGAACGGGGGGTGTCTAAGGATGGAAAGATATATAGCACAGGATCTGCTAATACGACCATGGGGCTGACGGCTATGCAGCCAACAGGAGGTAGCCAGCCGCATAATAATATGCAACCATACCTTACCCTGAATTATATTATTGCCTTAGAAGGAATATTCCCTTCCAGAAACTAAAATAACCTTAGTCTTGCAGACACCTATAAAAAATGAATGAGATGAAAAGTTACTATTGCATACCAATTCTTGCGCTATTTCTGCTGTTTGGGATAGGGATGCCAAAACTTGCCCAAAGCCAGTCGATTGTTGATTTTGATGGTGAGCCGAGAATTAATTCCGGTTATGGTTCCATATTCGGTGACAGTAATCCTGCTCCATATCCAGATGAACCATCTGAAATCGAGATAGCAAAGGGTTTCCTGTTTACAATTAGTGGCGGTATCTCCAATCCTACAGTTAGTCGTCTTACGGGTGCAGATGGATATGATAATGGATCTTCTCCTTCTGGATATCTCTATGATAATAGTTCAGCTGCCGGTGATGTTACACGTTGGACAATTAAGAAGGCAGATGGTAGTAACTTTCGGTTCATGGGAATTTATCTTCGAAGAATGTATGCTGGTTCTTCCTCCTCAGGTGCTGTCATAGCCCGTAAAGGCGGAAGCGAGGTTGGAAGAGTAAATAATGTTAATTTTGACGGAACGCTTAACCAGTCATTTGCAAATAATCCTATTTTTTATGATGTCGATGAAATTCGTATCGAAGCACCGGATATCAATATCTATCTCGATCATTTTATGTATGATGTTCCCTTAGTCATAGGTGCAAATGATCCGGCACAGGTAACGAGCATTAGCCTTGTCGGGGCACCAATGACGACGGCTACGCAGGTGACGTATAAGGTTGTTTTCAGCAAAAACGTCATTAATGTAGATATAGCCGATTTTGAATTATCTACAGGAGTCGGTGTAACGGCTACTTTAAACCCTGTAACGGGCAGCAACGATACTTATGAAATAGTTGTATCGAATATCAGTGGCGAGGGTTCGCTAAAACTGAACCTGAAAGCAGGGACGGATATTGCTACTGTTTCGGGAGATTATACAGGTACACCTGCCTACACCAATGGTCAGGTACATTACGTCGGTTCCTGTCTTGTCGAAAATTTTGATCAGGGCGAAGCCCACAACGCCACCACATTTTCGGGAAACGGGATTAGCTTCACCTTGGAGGGTAACTGGACTGTAAAGCACTTTGCTACTCCAAGAGGATTGGGCGGTTCCGCTTATCATTTGAGCAATGAAGGCACAACAGGCAACGGAACCTATAAAATGACTTCCAGTGTCCCAATTTCTATAAAAGGGCTCTATCTTTTCCTTTCGGCCGATGCCTCTGGAGAGACACTGCCAATAGCAACTGGAACGGTTACGCTGACAGGCAAAAGAAATGGTGGTACGCAATATACCCTAACGAAAAATTCCGGATTCAATACCGGTTTTGAGACAAACTCCGGTTATACCTATATTGATTTTACAACGAACGGAACCACCATCGTGGATGAGCTGGAAATCAGTTTATCGGGTGCATTCGTTTATATGGATCTCGATAACCTGAACTGGTGCCTGGATTTTAGTCCGCCAACCGGGTATGCCGTGCAGTTCGATCAGGCGAACATCAATGGAGATAATCACCAGGCAGTTAGCTTCACAAGCGCGGGGAGCGAAGTGGGCGCAACCTATCATTATTC
>JBEBRE010000140.1:0-7072 GCA_040394995.1 Sphingobacterium wenxiniae | reverse complement strand
TGCGTCACGTGCTTCTACATTATATCTTACTTGTTTTGCCATTTTAATTAGTATTGAAATTTGAATATTGCGTATTGAGACCTGAATAGCTCAATACTTACTTTTCTATTTACAAATTTTGAACTCGCAATACGCATATCGCATATCGCTATACCTTTAATTAAAGAACCGCGTAGATGTCTGATTCACGCATAATTAAATATTCTTTACCTTCGTAGGTGATTTCTGTACCTGCATATTTACCATACAAGACCTTGTCGCCTACTTTCACAGTAAGAGGTTCGTCGGGTTTTCCAGATCCAACTGCCACGATTGTACCTTGAGAAGGTTTTTCTTTAGCAGTATCCGGGATGTAGATTCCTGATGCTGTTTTTTCTTCTGCAGGAGCTGCTTCTACCACAACTCTGTCTCCGATAGGTTTAATACTTAATGCCATAATTATTTCGCTTTATTTTTTATTTACAATTAATATCACATCTGCATTATCACCAACTATGCCAAACCGAAAAGAAACGAATTTCTTGCCATTTTTTCACCAATAGGCCGTAAAAATTGACAGGCATTCTAAAATCAATGTCATCCTGTCATTTCCTCAAAAAAAAACCTCGCCACTCCAGGTGTGCGAGGTCTCTCTTTTTCTTTATGTGCAAAGCGCCTATTTTGTGCTGTCGGCTTCGACTGGTGCAGGGGTTGTTTGTGGTGCTGTCGTGTTATTATTCAGGTTCAATGGAGAAGTCTGTTGTGCCGGCGCTTCGATCTGATCGCTCAACCCTCCTGCTCTGCCACTTCCTGATGGACCTAAAATATTAATGGCCAAACAAAACACCATCAACGCAATGGCCAACCCCCAAGTACCTTTTTCCAAGAAGTCTCCTGTACGTTGTACGCCCATCAAATTGGAGCTTCCCGCAAATCCTGACGACAAACCACCCCCTTTAGGGTTCTGAATCAACACAATAAACGCAAGCAAAACACTTGCTAAAACAATCAGGATAATTAAAAACGTTTGCATTTTGTTATTTTGTTAATATAATTTTTCTTCCAAATTTTTAATTTGGGTCGCAAAATACGATTTTTTTTCTGGAAATCTCAAAATTAATTTTTTATACACCTCGATGGCCTTTACATACATTCCTTGGTCGGCATAAATACTGGCCAGTGTTTCCGTTACCAAATCAAAATGCTCTTCCGAACTTTTCCGCGCCTTATTCTCCATCGTCAGCTGATCTGCCGGAGGTGGCTGAATCTGGGGCTCCTCACGAATGAATTTTTCGATGACTTCTGCCGTCTTATTCGTGTCCGTCAGCTTCACTTCATTCTTCTTGACTTCTTCACTCAGCTTATCCTCCGGATCTTGAAGATGGATAATGTGTTCGCGAATCTGTTGGTCCAGAATAATTTCATCCAATTTAGCGCGGTCAAATTGACCATTGCTGGCCACCGGCAACACGGGATTCACAAATGGCTGATACGTCTCGGCATGCTCCAACCGTGTTTTGTGCAACCACCAACGGAAACTGTAAGGCATCAGCTCGTCATTATATAAGCTGATATTTTCGGCTTCCTTCTCCTCAGTTTTTTCTTCCTCTTGAATCGTCGGTTGTGTTGCGTGAAGGGCAAAATAATCACCACCTCCAATGCCCTCCATCACTAAGGTTTCCAACGTGTTTTCTTCCTCGTCAACACTTTCCTCTCGATCACTCGCCAAAAAAGCTGTTTCCAAACCCTCCTCTTCGGCTACTGTCTCATTATGTCCATCTGCCTCCTCAGAAATAACGACAGCATCTTCTAACTCAATTTGGTCTTCCGCAAATTCTTCAAAAGGCACGTAATCGTCATCAACAACTTCAATGGATGGAATAGTTGCAATAGGTTTCTGCACATAGTTTTGCAACCAATAGGGGCTTGAAGCAAATAGAATAGCTTTATCCGATAAAGGATGCCCCTCATCTTCCAGGAATTTCTTGCGAGCAAACGCAAAGTGCAACGGTTGTGCATAAGGATATTGGGAGAGCAATAGTTCAAAATCTGCCATGCTCAGTGTTTTAGGATCCACGAGCGCTCGGTGAAATAACGATGCCATTGACGCGTTTATATGCTCCATATTATAATATGCTCCCTACCAATTGGCAAATGCCCTGTTATAAATATCTTCTGTCAACAATTTGATGATTTCGTTAATCATCGCTTCTTCTTGCCCCTGTAGAACCCCCGCAAACTCGCGGAATCTTGAAAAGGACTGCTCAAAATTACTTTCACCTGTTTCATCAAGCTGATTGGTGTATTTTACCTTAACCGTAATGGTGAGGCGATTCATCGCCGCGCGATCGGTATTTGCTTCCACAGCCACCGGCGCGATGTCGTATCCGGTAATGACTCCTTCAAACATGGCATGGGCATCACCATTAACTTGGCTTAAGCGTGATTGGCTACGAATGCGCTCCTTCAAGCCTTCAGTGAAGTTTTGGCTCAGCGTAGGATAAACCATCGGGGCAATATTTTCAAAAAACGCCACATTGACGGTTTTCATGTTTTCCGGAATGGACCCGCCAGAAAAGCTATACTTCACACCACAACCATGGAATGCCACACATATGAAAACAGCAAGATACCAAAAACGCGAAAATACTCTTTGCATGGTTGCCAATTTACTAATCTAAATTTAAGTCTTTAATTTTTCTGTACAATGTTCTCTCTGAAATGCCGAGCTCTCTTGCCGCCGCCTTACGCTTACCCTTATGTTTCTTCAGTGCTTTCTTGATAAGATCTGACTCTTTATCCACTAATGACAGCGACTCTTCCACTTCTTCAGCATCTTGCGTGTCGTACGGCATGAAATCTGAGTTGCCTTTGTTCGCCTGTGCCGGATTGTGGATGGTTAAGGTGGGATGTGTGTTCCGTTCCTCACCTCCTATATAAGCTGATGAAGGTGCTACTTCATTATACAACTGACTGATATAAGGAGAGTTTTGTTCAAATGTACCCGGATTCACACCGTTTTGGAGGAGTTCCACGACCAACTTCTTTAAATCCACCATATCCTTCTTCATGTCAAACAGAACTTTATAGAGAATATCCCGTTCGGAGAAGTCTTCCTTGTTGGCATCTTTCACAAAAACAGGCAGCCTGGATTCTACATTCTCCATAGGTAGATATTTTGCCAAAATAGCCGCATCTACGACTCTTTCTTTCTCCAACACGGCAATCTGTTCAGCAATATTCTTTAACTGGCGCACATTGCCAGGCCAACTGTAATTCATCAGCATTTCCTGCGCATCGGGTGTCAACTGGATACCCGGTGTGCGGTATTTATCTGAAAAATCGACAATAAACTTACGAAACAACAGATTAATGTCCTCCTTACGTGAACGTAAGGAAGGAATACGCAAAGGCACGGTATTTAAGCGATAATACAGGTCTTCCCTGAATTTGCCTTTCTTTACTGCCTCATAGACATCTACATTGGTGGCTGCAACTACCCGGACATTTGTTTTTTGAACCTTAGAAGAACCCACGCGAATGTATTCGCCTGTTTCCAGCACGCGCAATAAACGGGCCTGTGTACCCATAGGCAATTCCCCCACTTCATCCAAAAAAATGGTACCGCCGTCTACCACTTCAAAATATCCCTTCCGAGCCTCGTGTGCACCGGTAAACGAACCTTTTTCATGGCCAAACAGTTCCGAATCGATCGTTCCCTCAGGAATCGCACCACAGTTTACAGCAATGAATGAGCCATGCTTACGGGCACTCATCTGATGGATGATATGTGAAAAAACTTCTTTTCCTGACCCGCTCTCGCCTTGAATCAGCACGGAGATATCGGTCGGTGCCACTTGTCGTGCGACATCAATAGCCCGATTCAGCAAAGGAGAATTTCCAATGATACCAAACCTGTTTTTTATATCTTGAATATCCATTCGTTAGTATTGAGTATGGCGTATTGAGTATTGAGACGCTAATTGTGAGAGTTGAAGTGTTAGGCTTGCGTATTCATTACATTACCGCAAAAACCTCAATATTCACATCTCAATATGCAATACTAATTTACAATTTTACCAATCAATGTAGCCGATGTACATCTTTCGGCCAGCACATGCACATATTGTCCTGGTTTAAATCGCTCATCGACAGGGAAAACCACCATTGTATTCTGGTCATTGCGTCCACAGTAATCAGCATCTGAACGTTTGGAGAAGCCCTCAATCAAAACTTTCTGTATCTTGCCCACAAAATTTTGCAAGCGGTACAAACTGTGTTCCTGTTGCTTGTTCACCACTTCAGTCAACCGTCTTTTCTTCACCTCCTCGGGAATATCGTCTGCATAGCGCTTAGCCGCCAATGTTCCCGGGCGTTCCGAATAGGCAAACATATAGGCAAAATCGTATTTCACATAGTCCATCATGGAAAGCGTCTCCTGGTGCTCTTCCTCCGTTTCGGTACAAAACCCTGTAATAACATCAGTGGAAATACCACATTCAGGAATGATGCGACGAATGGCATCTACACGTCCTTTGTACCACTCCCGGTCATACGTACGGTTCATCAGTTCCAAAATTCTGGAATTCCCCGATTGCACCGGCAAGTGGATATATTTACAGATATTTTCGTAACGAGCCATGGTGTAAAGCACTTCATCTGTGATATCTTTCGGATGTGATGTGGAAAAACGTACACGGAGCTCGGGACTGACATCGGCCACCAAAGCCAAAAGTTGCGCAAAATTAATCGTCGGTGCGGGACTTTCTCCCTCAGTCACGGATGGGGTGTATTTGTAGGAGTCAACATTTTGGCCCAACAATGTCACCTCTCTATATCCGGCGTTAAATAAATCTTGTGCTTCTTTGAGTATTGACTGTGGGTCGCGACTTCTCTCCCGTCCACGGGTAAAGGGAACTACACAAAACGAACACATGTTATCACAACCCCGCATAATCGAAATGAATGCAGAAATACCATTGGAATTCAAGCGCACCGGACTAATGTCGGCATAGGTTTCTTCACGGGACAGCAGTACATTTACCGCCTTATTTCCGTCGTCTACCTTATCGATCAGGTTCGGCAGATCACGATAAGCATCTGGCCCCACGACAACGTCCACCAATTTCTCCTCTTCCAAAAATTTTGACTTTAAGCGCTCGGCCATACAGCCCAAAACACCAACAATCATTCCCGGGTTTTTGGTTTTGGCAGACTCAAACTCTTTTAACCGGTTACGAACACGCTGTTCGGCGTTCTCCCGAATAGAGCAGGTATTGATAAACACAACATCGGCTTCTTTGTAATCCCGAGTGGTCTCAAAGCCGTTATCCAACAAGATAGAAGCAACAATTTCACTGTCTGAAAAGTTCATCTGACAGCCGTAGCTCTCGATATAGAGCTTTCTTCCAGAAGACTTTCCGGTAGGAAGCATCTCCAAAGCTTCTCCTTGACGCGATTCATCGTGGGTTTTTGTCGTATGTAGTAATTCTAACATGGCACAATTTAAAAGACTACAAAGTTACGAATAAAAAGTTATTATGATGACACTTTGGCAGAGCTTGACTAAAATTTAACAATACGCTCTTAACATATTGAAATTAAATCGACCAAAAAAGCAGCTAATTTTATAGCTTTGACAAAAATTAAGTAAACATGGCAAAGCTTGAAACCTCTTTAATCCACGAAGGAGAACATTTTAACACCACCAACGCCGTAGTTGGCCCTATTTATCAAACATCAACATATTTTGCTTCTGAAGACGCCGCCACGTTTGTACACGCGGCCACGGCACCAAAATATCCTGAATTTTACCACCGCCACGGCAATCCGACTAACAGCCAAGTTGCTGCAGTCATTGCAGCATTAGAAAAGACCGAAGATGCGATTGTTTTGGCAACCGGTATGGCTGCAATCAGCTCGGCCATATTGGCTATTGTCAAAGCCGGAGACCACATCATTGTACAACAAGCACATTATGCCGCCTCCTTGTTGTTTATGCGTGACTTCTTGCTGCAATACGGGGTGGAAGTTACTCAAGTGAACCAAACCGATAACCAGGCTTTCGTAGATGCCATACAGCCCAATACCAAGCTAATCTTTGTGGAAACCCCGTCAAACCCAAACCTTGACATTACCGACCTTGCATTTATCGGAAGGCTAGGAAAGGAACGTGGGATATTAACCATGATTGACAACACTTTTGCTTCACCCATCAATCAGGTGCCGGCAGATTTTGGCATTGATATCATTGTCCATAGCGCAACTAAGTATCTTGGCGGGCACAGCGACCTGACCGCCGGAGCAGTATGCGGCACGAAAGAATATATCGAAAAAGTATGGCGGAGGTCTTTGCTTTTGGGTGCTTCCTTAAGTCCTTTCGATTCTTGGTTATTACTCAGAGGATTAAAAACACTAGCTCTACGGGTTCGACAAGTCAACGAAAATGCCTTATCGCTAGCTACTTGGTTGAGCGAAAATCCCTATATCAAAAAGGTAAATTATGTGGGCTTGACATCGCATCCACAACACGAGTTGGCTAAGAAACAAATGAAAGGTTTTACCGGAATGCTGTGCATCGAAGTGTTGGGAAAGGATGACGAGGAGGCTTTTCATCGGGCACATACCATCATGAAAAATCTACACGTATTTGCCAATGCCGTCAGTCTTGGTGGGGTAGAATCGCTGATCGCTCATCCTGCCAGCATGTGGGGTTCCAACCAAACTCCTGCACAACGAGAAAAATCGGGCATCACCAGTGGATTGCTCCGCATATCGGTAGGAATTGAGCACATCGATGACCTTATCTACGATTTTGAACAGGCTATCAAGAAGATTGGGTAGAAACTATTTTTTCTTCCCCTTTCAGGAATTTAGAGGCAATCACACATTCAACCCCATTATCCGTAGTGTTGAGCGGAGCGCACTACGGATCACATAAATAAAAGGTAGCCTTAGACTACTTATCAGGGCTAGTCCGTAGACACCCTTCGGAAGTCTACGGACAGTAAGGGGCATTGCACCTGCTAAGTTGAAAACTTAGCTTATGAACAGTCACAAGTTACGCTATGCTAAACTTGCGACAGCATAAACA
>JBEBRE010000139.1:0-7108 GCA_040394995.1 Sphingobacterium wenxiniae | reverse complement strand
TCTCCGAGGGGGTTGGCGGAGGAACAACCGTATAAAATGCTGACAACATGCGTATTCGCAAAATCCCGAAAGCATTCGCATCAAGTTAAGGTTATTCAACGTTTTATTGAAACGTCTTAAAGCATAGCACATGGATTTTTTGTCATCCCGACGTTAGGAGAGTTCTATAATAGATGTCTTCCCGAAAAATCGGGACAGGCTCTATCGTCGACATAACACACGAAGGGCTTTTATACCATTTTTAATGCTTTATATTAGAAGAAGATTGCTCTTATCTTGACGCTAATGCGAAAGCATTCGGGAAGTAAGACATTTGCAGCATATAACGGGATAAAGTAAACAAAGCAAGCTGTAGAGCTTATTCCGATATCCGGATTCGCAACATTGTCTCAGAATTGGAGTCATGAAGGCAGAACATGACAGACCTGCCCCGTAAAGGGAGAGAATGTTCCACGTTAGCTATGAAAATATAGTTCGATGCCAGAAATCGTATACTTCCCACAAATAGAATTTCTGTTTTTATCTTTGTCATTTGTGCGTATTATAAAAAGCGTCTGTTTTGATTTTCCATTGAATTCAAATATAATTACCGAACTTTAGGGGAATAAATACAAAATTCGATGGAAACAACAGCGCATACAGTGACCCCTAAAATGAAAGTAGAAATTTGGAGCGACATCATGTGTCCGTTTTGCTATATTGGCAAACGCCACTACGAACAAGCGCTCCAATCATTTACCGACAGTGCACACACCGAAGTGGTTTGGAAAAGCTTCCAACTTGACCCAACGATCCCCGAGCAGGTAGAAAAAAACCTGACTGCATCCCACTATCTAGCCTCACGCAAGGGTATTAGTTTGGAACAGGTTGAGGCGATGCATGCACAGGTAACCCAAATGGCTAAAAATGCCGGTCTGGAATACCTACTTGACCAAGCGCTTGTGTATAACTCATTCAAGGCCCATCGTATTATCCAATTTGCCACAACCAAAGGTTTGGGCCATGTGGCAGAAGAAATCTTTTTCGCGGCACATTTTACCCATAATAAAGATTTGGGCAATACGGAAACGCTCATCTCGCTTGGCCAAGAAATTGGTCTTTCTGAAAGCGAAATACAAGAAGCTCTAACGAATGATGTATATGCCTACAAGGTCAAACAAGATATACAGGAAGCACAACAAATCGGCGTAACAGGTGTTCCGTTTTTTGTGTTTAATCGCAAATATGCAGTGTCGGGAGCACAACCTACTGAAGTGTTCTTGCAGACCTTGGAAAAATCGTTTGCCGAATGGCGAAAAGATAATCCGATAACACCCTTAGAAATCATACAGGGAAATGTGTGTACCCTGGATGGGGAATGTGATTAATAAGAATGAGGGTCTAAACAGGTAAGTCTTGTCACGCTGAGCGGATTCGAAGCGCGACAAGACAAGCTGAAATGTCCTCCTGAGCGTAGTCGAAGGATACATTTCAGGGCTTTTTAGAACACCGCCATCCGCTAAAGATTATTTAATCCCTTTAAAAATGCGGTTCCAACGGATCTTGGATAAGAAAGAGCCATCCGTATCCCAACTCATCCACGTAAATAAGGCTTTCCCGACAACATGATCTTCGGGCACGAAGCCAAATTGTCGCGAATCCGATGAGTTGTCGCGATTGTCTCCCATCATCCAATAGTAATTCATTTGTATGGTATAGCGATCTGCTTTTTGGCCATTTAGATAAATGCCATCATTGCGTTGCTCCAAGGTATTGCCTTCGTAAACCGTGATTAATCGGCTATAAATCGGTAACGTGGAAGCATTCAATTCCACGACATCGCCTTTTGTAGGCACTTTTAACGGACCAAAATTGTGGAAATCCCATTTTTGGTTGGGATCATGTGGAAATGCGGAGCTTTCGTTTTCATACGGCGTAACTTGTTTCACATTCGACCAAGACTTTACTTCGTCTATCTCCTCTTTCGTCACGTGCATGATGTATCCAACCGGCTCACCCATTTCATTCCTAACGAAATCATAATCGATGCGTTTATCTTTAAGTATCTGCGGGCTTAGTCCACTTTGATCTGTAAATACATAGTAAGCATGTTGCACATCATTTGAGTCATAACCGGGTTGTCCGTTGATTATTAAACTTCCGCCATGCATTTCCACCACGTCGCCCGGTATAGCTACGGCTCTTTTAATATAATTTTCGCGCTTATCAATCGGACGGTTGTAAGGAGGATCTGCTTCCATTGGAAAATTGAATACCACGACATCATTACGCTTGATATCTTGGAAGCCAGGAAGACGCCTATAGGGCAACTGTATCCATTCCGAATAAGCTTTCCCTCCTGTCAACGGCATGGTATGGTGAGCAAAGGGAAACGCTAAGGGTGTCATGGGCACTCTCGGGCCATAATTCAATTTGCTAACAAACAAAAAATCACCAATAAGCAATCGTCTTTCCATAGAACCCGTCGGGATCATATAGGCTTCAATCAGGAAACCTCGAATCAAGGAAGCGGCTACAGTTGCAAAAATAATGGCATCTGCCCATTCACGGGCTGTCGATTTTTTATAAGGGTATTTTTTCTTGAACTCTTCGGTATGCGATTGGCCCAAATATTTCACTTGCGGATCTCTCCCCCATAAAGGGAGGTAAACAAAAGGAAATAAGGTTGCAACGACGGTCTCCCAAAACCGCCTTTTTCCGAAGCTCTTCAACAAGTCAAAGTAAAGACCAAAGAAAATAAAGATGTTGACGATAGGCACCAGTAACAGGAAAACCCACCACGTGGGGCGAGCCGTGAGCTTGGCCATGACATATTCCCGATAGAAAGGGACAACCGCTTCCCAGCCCTGTTTTCCGGCCTTTCTAAATAATAGCCATAAACCGTAAAGGGATCCGATGACAAATATTGCTGTTATGATATACCACATGATTAAAAAGTCAAAGTAAATATTGAACAAAGATAAAAGAACAAAGAACATAGACAATAGCACAAGGATTCAAGAGACCTTTCACCACTGTTCTTTACTCCTATCATCCGGTTTAATTTCCCCTCCTTTGGAGGGGTTGAGGGAGGTTTCGAAGTCAAATATCTCCGTTACCTGAAAGAACCCTTTTTTGCCAAAAAGCCATTCGGCCGCAACCACTGCTCCTAGGGCAAATCCCGCCCGGTTATGGGCCGTGTGCTTGAATTCGATCTGATCAACCTCCGAGCTATACAATACCGTGTGCGTGCCTGGAACTTCTTCTATTCGCAAGCTTTCAATAAGTAGTTCTTCTGGTTTGGGAATGCGCTCTTCGCCCTCTCCCACCACATCGTTGACCCAACGGGTTTTACTATCGATGCCCTCTAAAATACCTTCTGCAATGGTGATAGCTGTGCCACTAGGTGCGTCAAGTTTGTGGATATGATGTATCTCTTCTACTTGCACGTCATATTGCTTGTAGGGATTCATGGCCTTTGCCAACAGTTTATTAATATGGAAAAAAATATTTACACCGATACTGAAATTGGAACCATATAATAGAGCTTGCTCTTTTTCTAAGCAAAGGGACTTTATCTCCCCCAATTGTTCATACCACCCCGTGGTACCAACAACTAGGGGTAAATTGGCATCAAAACACAAGTGAATGTTGCGGATGGCCGATGCAGGTTCGCTGAAATCTATCGCAATGTCAGCATCCGACAAATCATCCGCTGTAATGCTTTCTCGATTGTGCATGTCGATGATCAGCGTGATGTCGTGACCACGTTTGACGGCAAATTTTTCAATCAGCTGTCCCATTTTTCCATATCCAAGAAGAACTATTTTCATATAATTGGATGTTTTTATTTTAAATTCACGGTCAACTTTATGCCTGGTGTTACACCGTAACCCGACATCAAAGGTGCGTTCGTCATTCCGTATGTAGGCATGAGAGTAGGTGAAACCTTCATGGTCATATCACGTCCGATATCCCATCTGTTTTTGAGCATGGAGTCTACGTAGGCCTCCACCACGTTTAGCCCCCACCAGCCTATCGAGACGATAATCGTTAAATCCCTGTTTCGCCGCGCATAATCTTTATTGCTTATCAAGCCGTTCATGTCGTTGTACCCATAAAGGTCCGGGTCGCTTTTATCACCGTTATAGGTCAATCGGTAGTCGATTTCATTTAGAAACTTCTTGTAGTACCACTGCCAATAGTCGAAAACAATATATCCTGTGACCAAACCGCCATAAATGATGGGGACCTTTACCCACCATAATCCCTGATTGGTATATTGTCCCCAACCGGGTAGAAACAAGGACCTGCGCCATGCTACCCGCGATAATCGTTCAATCTCCAGTCTTGCGGAGTCTTTTTTTATATCTTTATAATAATATTTTTCGCGTTCTTTTGCTGCTTTTTCCCTTGCTCTTCTTTCTTTGCGCGTCTCCTTCTTGACGGTGTCCTGTGCGGCTTGCGCAATCGAATCCTGGACCGCTAGACGGTGGCTTAGCGAATCGACTTTAAGGGTATCTCTCTCCTGTGCTTCAGCGCGCAGGAAGGAAAAAACAATAAAGGAGAAAAATATGAGATAGCGCATTACCAATCTAAAAGTTCAAGTATACGGCTCAGGTCGTCTTCACTTTCAAAAGGAATTTCGATAGCACCCTTTCCACGGTTATTTTTCATGTTTAAACGTACACGTGTCGAAAATTTGGAGGCTAAATCGTCTTCAATCTTTTGATATTGGAAGTCCAGCTGTTTTCCAACAGGATGTTTTTTGGGCTTGGATTGCTGTTGGATGTTTCGCACGAGGATTTCGGCCATACGTACAGAAAGGCCTTTGTCGATAATTTCCTGATAGACGAACAATTGCTTTTCGACTTCGCCCACGTTGACCAAAGCTCGGGCATGGCCCATCGAAATTTTACCGTCGCGGATTCCGGCTTGAATAACTGGAGGCAACTTGAGCAAACGCAGGTAGTTCGTTACCGTCGAACGGTTTTTGCTCACCCGTTCGCCCAACTCTTCCTGTTTCAGGTTACATTCTTCGATCATGCGCTGGAAACTCAAAGCCACCTCGATAGCGTTCAGGTTCTCCCGCTGAATATTTTCGATAAGCGCCATCTCCAACATCTGCTGATCGTTGGCTGTGCGTACGTAGGCCGGTATTTCTTCAATTCCGGCGATTTTTGATGCGCGTAGCCTACGCTCCCCACTGATCAATTGATATTCGCTCTTGCTGACCTGTCGCACGGTGATGGGCTGAATGAGTCCCTGCACCTTTATCGAATCTGCCAATTCATGCAGAGCCTGCTCATCAAAATCTGTACGGGGTTGAAACGGATTGACCGCGACTTGGCTTATCTTGATGAAATTAATGCTCCCTGCTGGAGGGCTTGTCTTTTCTTTTTGATCGGAACTATTTGCTCCGCCCCTGGAAACTTGAATATCTTCACTTTGCAACAAGGCTCCCAATCCCTTGCCTAATCCTGTTTTTCGCTGTAATGCCATATTATACTGTTGCTTTTTGAGAATTTTCTGCCACCAGCCCATTCTTCTGCAAGATTTCACGGGCGAGGTTCAGATAGTTAATCGCTCCTTTGCAGGAAGCATCATGCATAATTACTGAAATGCCGAAACTTGGCGCTTCGCTCAAGCGTGTGTTGCGTTGGATGATGGTATCAAACACTAAATCGCTGAAGTGTGTGCGTACCTCTTCTACCACTTGGTTGGAAAGGCGCAACCGTACGTCGTACATTGTCAAAAGTATTCCTTCGATGGCCAGGCTGGTGTTCAGTCGAGTTTGAACAATCTTAATCGTATTCAATAACTTACCTAAGCCTTCCAAAGCAAAATATTCACACTGCACCGGAATAATGACAGAGTCAGAAGCCGTCAACGCATTGATGGTGATCAACCCCAAAGAAGGAGAACAGTCGATGATGACAAAATCATAATCATCTTTTACCTGTTGCAATAAACGTTGCATCTTGAACTCCCGTTCATGCATATTAATCATCTCGATCTCCGCTCCCACTAAATCGATATGTGCTGGCAATAAATCCAAGTTAGGTGTTTCGGTCTGTTGGATGGCCTCTCTAGGATCTAAATCATTGACGAGGCATTCGTACACACTGGCTTTTATAGAACGTGGGTCGAAACCTATGCCTGAAGTGGAATTGGCTTGGGGATCGGCATCTACCAGCAACGTCCTATGCTCCAAAACAGCTAAGCTTGCTGCCAAGTTGATTGAAGTTGTGGTTTTTCCTACACCCCCCTTTTGATTAGCAATTGCTATAATTTTTCCCATGAGATTGAAATCCTTTTTAAATCTAAACGCCGATGGTGTAGAACATCTCCAAAAATACCTCAAATTTACATTTCCTTGAAAAGGAAAATGTTTAAATGATGTTAAAATTAGTATTTTTGGCGGAACATCCCCAACCAATGGCTAAGGGTGCTAAGATACAAAAAATAGCGTATCACTTTATATCGAATCCGGGCTTTTTGTAACAAACGTTAAGCATGAATTTAATTATCTCAGGAACAAATAGAGAGCGTAGCAACTCGTTAAAAATCGCGAAATATTATCAACAAGAGCTCGAAAGAAAGGGTGAAAAATGGGGGATCCTTTCGCTAACGGAATTACCTGCCGACATTATATCTTCCGATCTGTATGGAAAGCGAAGCGAAGCTTTCAAGCCTATTCAGGAAATTGTTTCCAATACAAAAAACTTTGTTTTCGTGATTCCTGAATATAACGGAAGCTTCCCCGGAGTGCTCAAGACCTTTGTGGATGCCTGTGCTTTTCCGGCTTCTTTTTACCACAAAAAAGCCACATTGGTCGGGATATCCAGTGGAAAATATGGCAATATTAGAGGCGTGGATCATTTTACAGGCGTGTGCAATTACTTGCGGATGCATGTGTTGCCTCTAAAGATCCATATCGCAAATGTGTTGGAAGAGTTGGATGAAAACGGACAACTGAAAGACGAGCTGACCCAAAAATTCGTACAGGAGCAGATTGAAGAAATACATCGGTTTTAAGAAGCTAAAAATGATTCAAAACTTTCATTTGTCATCCCGACGACAGGAGGGATCTAATAATGTTATAGATGTTTCACTTCGTTCAACATGA
>JBEBRE010000138.1:0-7154 GCA_040394995.1 Sphingobacterium wenxiniae | reverse complement strand
GCTATTTTTCAGCTACATATTTTTTCTCGCCATTTATGTAAAGAGCCGACTCCTTTGCATCAAATTTGTACGTGTCATTTTGATAAATGTTGCCTTTTGATTCATCTAAAATAGTATTCGGTTTTTCATTTCCAGACAAGAACAGCTCCACTTTTGATTTGTCGTCGTTAAATACCACAAAAGCACTTATTATCGCTTCGCCTTCTTTTGTGTCAATAGGGTTCAATCTTTGCCCAACGTTGAATACCTGAATACAATCTTGTTTTAGCTCGCTCCAGGTTTGTCCCGCGCTACCCAAACACCCGTGCTCGTCTCTATCGCCTCCAACGATGGGTTCGGTCGTTTCTTCCGCTTTAACTTGTTCTGTAGCGTTTTCCGATGAATTGTTTTTAGGGTTGTCGCACGCTACTAAGGCATACAGTACTATAGAAAGTAATATGGTTCTTTTCATGTTTATATTATTTAGAATAATATCCGATCAAATACAATACCATTTGTGCTATCGATTTTTATTATCAGCGGTCATGTATAGGGAACATAACTTTGGTAAATGCAGTTTCCATATACATTGCCGTCCAAGATTTACTTAACCATGTGCTTATCCTAAGCATTGCGCCTACGGTGAAAGGAATACAAAAGGTAAAACAAAAATGGAAGAATAAATATAGATCCAAGCATGAGTGCCCAAGCTAATGCCTCTACTGTCTTTTCGCTCCCTTGGTGGTCGATTAGCGAAAGAGATTCTTCATTGGCAAGGAGAATAAGGTCCGGGAAATGATTGTGTGTAGCGGCAACGAGGATCATGAACGTTTGAAAAGCCGCACATATGCGCATTATCGTACTTTTTTCTTTCGAGAAAGCCCAAAACAACACCATTATGGATAGGGTAGCTAACGCTACGGCCATTTGGCCTATTGTTTGTCCAAATATCCAGTCGAATAAAGGAATGCCCGTCCAATAAGCAACGATAAAAACGGCTACTCCGGATAATAACACGACAAAGAAATAGATTTTGGCCCTACGAATAAGGTAGCTTACAAACCCGCTGTCTTCCGCTTCTCCGATAATATAGATAGAGGCCAAATAGGCGCTGATCGCCACGGTAAATATACCCACGCTAATACCAAACGGATTCCACCAGCTATAGACATAAGCCGTTAGGAAATCTGTATCGTGCAAATTGATGGAGCGCGAGACGGTGCTCGCCGCAATCAGTCCTAAAAAGAACGGGGTTATCAAACTGCTGATCTGAAAAATTCTGTTGTAGACGATTTGCCAATCATCATCGATAGCATCATAATGCCGAAACGTAAAAGCCGTGCCTCTCGCAATCACGCCCAACAGCATCAAGACCAAGGGTATGTGCAAGTAGATCGATATCGTGCTGTATATCGTGGGAAATCCAACAAAAAGAATTACTATAGCAATGATCAGCCACATGTGGTTGGCTTCCCATATAGGGCCTATTGATCTGTAGGTTGTTGTTTTGACATTTTGGATATGCTTTCTGCCCGTAAATATTTCCAATATGCCAACCCCGAAATCGGCACCGCCAAGGATCAAATAAAGGTAGAGTGATACCCATAAAAAAGCAATTACAACATACAACATGGCCTAGTGTTTTAAATTGTTTTTAAACTGAGGATCGGTGTGGTCATAGAGCTTGCCCACCATTTTCATCTGTCGGTAGAGCAGGAAGACCACAATGGATGACAACGATATAAATACCGCCGTGAAGATATAAAATGAATACACAATTCCAGGCATCGGTGTCACGGCATCTTTTGTGCGCATGATCTCGTATATGATCCACGGCTGTCTGCCCACTTCCGTCACTACCCATCCCGCCTCGAGGGCTATATATCCGAGGGGGATAGCGAAAACAAAAAGCTTCAGGAACCACGGGGCCGACAGCCAATTTTTTTTCTTCCATATCGCGGCTATGTAGATGAGCGAAATCAAGCACAGCAACATACCTAAGCCTATCATGATCTGGAAGGCGTAATGCGTAATGGCGATGGGCGGCAGGTTTTCTTTAGGAAATTCATTTAAGCCTTTCACAGGTGTCTCAAAATTACCGTGCACTAAAAAACTCAGCATTCCGGGTATTTTAATCGCGTAGTCGACTTTTTGATGCTTTTCGTCCACTATTCCACCTATAATGAACGGCGAGTACGGTTCCGTATGAAAATGGGCCTCCATAGCGGCCAGCTTAATCGGTTGGCGCTTTGCTACGTCCTTTGCCGAAATGTCGCCGCTGATCGGTTGCAGCAAAGCGGCCACACAAGCGCAGCTCGCCGCAATAAAAAAGGCCTTACGGTGGAATTCGGTGTTTTTGTTTCGCAAGATCATCAAGGCATGGACTCCCGCTACGGCAAATCCGGTAGCCACAAATGCGGCCAAAACCATGTGCAATGCTTGCGAAAACCAGGCATCATTGAGCATGGCTTTTATCGGATCGATGTTCGAATATACACCGTCGTGGTAGTCGAATCCGGCAGGACTGTTCATCCATGCATTTGCCGCCACGACCAATATCCCCGATGCGAGTCCGCTAATACCCACCAATACGCCAGTGGCCCAATGAAACCACTTGTTAAATCTGTTCCAGCCGTATAAGAAAAAGCCTAAAGCAATAGCTTCGATAAAGAAGGCCGTCCCTTCGAGCGAAAAAGGCATGCCGAAAATCGGCCCGGCGTGTTGCATGAATCCGGGCCAAAGCAACCCTAGCTCAAAAGAAAGCATTGTGCCCGAAACCGCGCCGGTAGCAAATAAGATCGCCACCCCCTTGCTCCATGCCTTTGTTAAGCCCTTATAGAGCTCTTCTCCGGTTTTTAGGTACTTGTAATGGCTGATTGCCATAAATATCGGCATGACCATACCCACACAAGCAAAAATAATGTGGAAACCCAATGAGAGCGCCATCTGCGAACGAGCAGCAATAAAATCATCCATACCGATCTAATTTAGCTATTTAACTATTTACTTTCCAAATAAATCATTTTTTAGCGTTCATGTTCTGCCCGATCACGGGCAATGCGTGCTTGATATCACGGCTTCGCGTCATCATACCGATATTCAAGAGCATGTAATGGCCCAATATTTCCCGTTCGGTCCGTATCGTAAAAGAGGGTCATTTTTCGTCTGAACCATATATATTTTCTATCGTTCATCGGCACCGACCAGACACAGGAATGCTGTTTGATGGCTTGTAAAATTTTGTCATGTCCCGTTTTTCGGGGGCTTAAAGACTCAAGTCCGGTAAGCTGCCCATTTGCGAGCACGATGAATTGGACGGTTATGGAATCCCGTGTCGTTTTAGCCTTAGGCTGATCGGTAGATAGTCCCATGATGGTCGATAGTTTTTTCAGGTAGGCTGTTGTGCCGCCAAAGGGTTGGGGTTCTGTATCTGCGTGGCGGTAAACGACCTTGCTCGTTGTGTCAAAATCGGCCAAATAGCATGGGCCTGTCGGGTCCATGCTGTCAACGTCATCGAAAACAAAATACGTTCTGGCGGGAGCTCTCCATCCCTTCTCCGTTAAGTTGCTGAACCGGTATCCCTGATCCACCACATGCACGAAATATCGTTCGCCTTCGGCAAATCGCACGCGGTCTATCTTCACTTCCTGCAAACCTTTAGGATTGACATAGTACAACGGGAAATGGTCTTGGATGGTGACGCCGGGATTCAGTGCGTCTATAAAGCGGCCGCGCCAATGCACAATGACACGCTCGGGCGGCAAGCCTGTATACTTCTCGATAAGCTCAGGCAGGGCGATGCGGTTGGCAAAAAAATCCTCCTCGGTATACACATGTATCGAGCCTCTGTACGATGTGCCGTCTATTACGGTATCCTGCTCTGATTTTTCGATGCGGATATAATCTTCTGCTCTTGAGGCCCGGATCGCATAGGGACTCACCTGTATGCCATTGATGAAATAAGCCGGATCGTCGGCATATTGATCAGCGGGCGACGGTGGATACCACGGCGTATGGAAATAAACTACACCCTGATACTTGCTCATCTCTCCTGCGTTATAAGACAATACCCTATCCAGCCTTGCCTCTGGGTAATCCGCCAGTTCATGCTGTCCAATGATGCTCCCATTCAAGATAAACAGATAGTTTTCAAATGTCCCATGTTCCTTCGGGAACAACGCCATACTGTCTGGTGTCGTGGAATGTACCTGTTGGGATAGCGCACGGGTCGCGATGAAGACCAAGAGCAGGACGGATAGATAGCGTATCGAATAGGGCATCATTGTGCAAATTTTTTAGTTGGTAAGTTGTCGTACCGATATTCAAGTCGATCCAGCGATTGGATGTTTCCTTCTTTGTTCTTGGTATAGAAGATCGCCATTTTTCGAAACGACTTCACCGGACGACTGCCCTGTAGGGCAGGCATCCAAACACAGGCAAGTTTTTTGATGGCGTTTAGCAGGGCTTGATTGCCAGGTTTAGCATGATCCGGACTTTCAAGTGCGGCCAGCATGCCGCTCTCAAGCACCATAAATTTGACGGTTATGGAATCCACAATTGCCGTTCCCTGAGGTTTTTCTGTGGCAGGTAAGCCCATCGCCACCGATAGCTTTTTCAGATAAGTCACCATTCCTTGATAAGGCTCTGCCATGACTTCCGTGCGGGTGAAAACAGCAGACCCCGACAAATCAATATTTTTTACATAGCACGGAAAAACCGTGTCAACGGCCAACGGGTCCTCAAAGATCAATCGCGTCTTTGAGCTGCTCCATTTATACATGTTATCGACAATGTGCACAACATATCGGTCGCCTTCGGCAAACCGGATACGGTCTACTTCCACTGCTTTTATGCCGAACCTGCCGGTGTTGAAGGAATACATCGGGAAATGATCTTGAATGATTATGCCGAGATCGTCCTCATAGGTGTATCGGTATCCTGAACTGCGCCAATGGACGATGACCTGCTCGGGCGATAGGCCTGTATGCTGCTCGATAAGCTCGGGCAGGGCTATGCGCTCCGCGAAAAAATCCTCATCGGTATCTACGTGTATCGAACCACGGTATAGCTTGCCGTTTACCGTTGTATCCCGTGCCGACTTATCGATCCGGTTATACGCTTCCACTTTGGACAAACGAAAGTTATTAGGACTGACCTGCCTGCCGTTGATAAAATAGGCCGGTTCGTTGGCATAGCGAACGGGAGGGGCATAGCGTTCTTGTGTATGGAAGTATACCGCACCCCGATAGCTGTTCCCTTCTAGTTTAATGGCGTACGGGAACACGTTGTTCAGTTTCGCGCCCGGGTTATCGGGCAGCGCATGCTGTTCAATAACCTTTCCATTGAGGACAAACGCATAGTTTTCGAACGTGCCGTGCCTTGTCGGAAATAGGGTTGCGCTATCCGGATTGGTTGAATATAAGGACTGTGCCCATGCACGGATTGCAAATACAACCAAAAAAAGAACCAGGGAATATCTCATTGTTTTTTTATATCAGTATAGGGGCTGCGTGTTATTTGCTTCCTATATAAATTTAGCGTCTCTTGAAAGCTTGCTCGAGTCCACCCCCAAGTCGTTGCTGAACTGTCTGTTGAAACCTTGTCTTTAAGCTTGTTGTCCATCATATGCTCTCCGTAGATTACTTTACAAAAAACCTAATGGGCTGGGTAAAGCTTACTCGCACATCTTTGCCGTCTGCCCTGCCCGGAATCCATCTTTCCATTTTTTTCAAAACGCGGATCGCCTCCACGTCAAAAGGCTTTCCGGCACTTTCCAGCACCTTGACGTTCGAGATATAACCGTCTTTTTCGATGACATATTCCAGCAGCACCTTTCCGCCATTTTTTGGGGCCTTTTTGGTATTAGGATATCGGGTTTCCTTTTTAATGAGCGAAATTATTCCCTGCGTACCATTTGGGTACATGGGCAAAGTTAGATCGTCGGTTTTTTTAGGGGAATCTTCCGAAAATGATCCCACAACGGCCTGATAATTATATTTCACGATAAAGTCTTCACTTGGCCACTCTTGGCCAGAAGAAACCATCGCCATGAACCCCAAGATACATACCAGCGCTATTCTTTTCATATGGATATAAATATAGTTTTTTTCACTTAAAGCGGCAATATATACACCATGCAACGTCTCTACCCTGTCAACAACGTTCTCTTTCGCACATCCTTTATCCATGATCAGTATCCCGTGAAGATGGTTAGGCATCACCACAAAGGTGTCCAATGCCACAAAAGGGAAATGTTCTGGGATTGCTTCCCAGCATATTTTTGTAGATATACCAATTTCTGATAAATGAACTGACCCATCTATCACCTTGCCAAAATAAGGTGTTCTATTCTTGTGCAAATTGTCACAAAGTACGCACCATCTGCACTATAATCCCGCCATGTCGCCCGTGCAGATGGTATTCGGTATTTGCCCTCCGTCCCTTCCTGTCCGTTTTGCTTGACGAAAAATTTGGCCAATTGATCTATCTGCGCTGCAATGCATATGCCATGCAACATGCAAAGCAATTTTAAACACATTGCTTGTCCCGTTGTTGTATTCGTGTAGGACTATCGTATCAGACATGAAAAAAACGTGGAAGTGGATCATAGGTGTTGTTGGAGGAATCATTCTCCTATTACTGCTGGCGGGCTGGTATTATGGCCGAAATTGGAAACCGATCGTCAAAGAAAAATTGGACCAGCGCATAGCAGCAGCTACCCATGGCCTGTATACATTGCAATATGATGATATAGACCTTAGCCTTATATCCGGGAACGTCACCCTGAAAAATGTCGCGTTCCGGCCGGATTCCACCGTTTACCGAGAGTTGGTGGAGGCGGAGAAAGCTCCCGACAGCCGATTTGATGTGGCGCTGGCATCGTTGAAGATCAAAGGATTGGGCATATGGTCGGCCCTTGTTGCCAAAAAACTTACGATCAGGCATATTGCCTTCGATACGGTACACGTTCAGATGACGACCGAAACCCAGGCCTATAATGAAAAGATCGACACCTCCAGATCGGAGTCATTGTATGACCGTGTTAAAGATGTATTTCGCGCGATCCATGTAGAGCAGAGCACGATAGACAACCTCCATGTTGCATTTTCAAAGATCGAAAACGGACAGTCCGATACGATAAAGATAGACAGCATCCGTGTCCATATGCATGATCT
>JBEBRE010000137.1:0-7176 GCA_040394995.1 Sphingobacterium wenxiniae | reverse complement strand
ACCTTACTCGTAAGTGGGATCCGAAAATGGCTAAGTACATTTTCATGGAACGCAATGGTATCCACATTATCGACTTGAACAAGACTTTAACGAAATTAGAAGAAGCTGCTTCAGCTATCAAACAAATCGTTAAGTCAGGTCGTAAAGTATTATTCGTAGCAACGAAAAAACAAGCCAAAGAAATCATCGCTCAACAAGCGAAAGAAGTGAACATGCCTTTCGTTACAGAAAGATGGTTGGGTGGTATGCTTACAAACTTTGCAACAGTGCGTAAGTCTATCAAGAAGATGTCCAACATCGATAAAATGCAAAAAGATGGTACATATGCTGTATTGTCTAAAAAGGAAAAGTTGATGATTCAACGCGAACGTGTAAAGTTGGAAACGCTATTGGGCGGTATTGCTGACTTGAACCGTTTGCCTGCAGCTTTGTTCATCATCGACGTGAAAAAAGAGCATATCGCTGTTTCAGAAGCGTTGAAATTGAACATTCCTACTTTTGCAATGGTCGATACAAACTCTGATCCTTCAAACATTGACTTCCCGATTCCGGCAAACGATGATGCTACCAAATCAATCAGCTTAATCGCCAGCATTATCGGAAAAGCTATTCAAGAAGGTTTAGATGAGCGTAAGCGCGATAAAGAAGAGGAAGCCGAAAAAGAAGCTGTTGCCGCTAAAGCAGCAGTTGACAACGGTGAATCCACCGAAGAAGCTAACGCTGGAAAACGCCCTCGCAAAGCGAAAGACGGAGAATAATACGTTATATTAAACCGGATAGACAGGTGTTGTTTTTTGAAGCTTTAGCTTTTGAGAAGCAACATGTGTTTGTCCGGTTTTTTTTATTTAACATATGCTTAATAGCCTCGTTTGGTAATTTTATTGAGCATTCAATTGGTAAAACATAAAAAGGAAATAAAAACATGTCAGTACAAATTTCTGCATCGGATGTAAACAAATTGCGCCAACAAACTGGCGCTGGTATGATGGACTGTAAAAAAGCGTTGGTGGAATCAAACGGCGATTTTGAAGCTGCCGTTGATTATTTGCGCAAAAAAGGTGCTAAAGTAGCGGCAAGCCGTCAAGATCGTGATTCAAACGAAGGCGTTGTTATCGCTAAAGCATCAGCCGATGGCAAATCAGGTGTTGTTGTAGAAGTAAACTGTGAAACAGATTTCGTAGCTAAAAATGCCGATTTTGTCGCTTTTGCTGAAAAAATTGCTACGCTTGCATTGGAGAACAAACCTGCTTCATTGGAAGACTTGAAAGCATTGGAACTTGACGGTAAGAAAGTCGCTGATGCATTGATTGAGCAGACAGGCGTTATCGGTGAGAAAATTGACGTTTCTAAATATGAAGCTATTTCCGGAGAGAAAGTTGTCGCATATATCCACGGTAACTACCGTTTAGGTGTGTTAGTAGGCCTTTCTGTCGCTGTAGATGGTGCTGAAGAAGCTGGTAAGGACGTGGCAATGCAGATTGCAGCTATGAATCCTATCGCAATTGATAAAGACGGTGTTGATCAAAAGACCATTGACCGTGAGATCGAAATTGCCAAAGAGCAAATCATTGCCGAAGGTAAGCCTGCTGAAATGGCAGAGAAAATTGCACAAGGTAAATTGAACAAATTCTTTAAAGATACAACCTTGTTGAATCAAGAATTTGTGAAAGATTCTTCTAAAAACATCGCTCAATTCTTGGACTCAGTTTCTAAAGGATTAACTGTTACTGCCTTTAAGCGCGTACAGTTAGGAGCGTAATTTTTATTACAGAATATGAAGGTTGGATACCCTAACCTTTTGGTAGAGGCGCAAATTTTGCGCCTCTACTTTTTTGACAAAATATCTTCACTTTTAGCGTGTTACACTATCGTAATCGGATCTTTACACAATAAAAATGGAGATGATCGGTCAAGTTAATGTGATTTTCATCGATAAATAGTATATTATGCCGAATATTTAAGGAGGGATGATATAATATGTTCCAAATTTCAGTATTTTTAGCGCAGTCAAAATTTTATGTGTAAATTTTGAGTAGGGCAAAAGGTTATAATAAATGTATATTAATAAATTAGTTTTTATGTTTAAGAGTATTGTATTTGGTCTTGCTTTGATATCCATAGTCGCTTGCGGATCAAAACCACGTGTGAATTTGGAGGGAGGGAATCTCGAATTAAAACCATCGGCCCAACATGAAGTGATCGCTTCGGAAGTAGCCAACTTATTGGAGAATTACAGTTACAAAAAGGTCCCTATGACTGATTCTCTGTCACAGATTGTGTTTGACAATCTTCTCAAGTCCATGGATCAAGGCCATAATTATTTGTTGCAATCCGATGTGGACGATTTCCAGAAATTTCGGAACCATATCAGTCAGGACTTCAAGAAGGGAGACCTTTCAGCTCCGTTCTATATTTTTAATGTATACTCGCAACGCTATCTTGATTGTATGGAGTATGCATTGGAACAGGTAGATGCCAAGCATGATTTTACCATTGAGGAAAGCTATGTGCCCTATCGTGAAAAATTGCCTTATTTTGAAACGGAAGCAGAGCTGAAGGACCAATGGCGTAAACGTGTGAAATACGATTTGTTAAACTTGCGTCTGACAAGTGCCGACGACGAGGATTCGGTCAATATGGAGAAACATAAAGAAACCTTGCGCAAGCGTTATCAGAATATTATTTCTCAAGCAAAGCAAACAAATTCCAATGATGCTTTTCAATTGATTATGACTGCGCTGACAGATGCAGTGGATCCACACACGACTTATTACAACCCGTCGTTTGCCCAAAGGTTCAACGAAAGTATGTCAAATACCTTTGAGGGTATCGGTGCCCGTTTGCAAATGGAGAACGAAATGGTCACTATTAAGGAGATCATTGCCGGAGGTCCGGCATTTAAGGATAAAAGCCTGAACGTGGATGATCGAATTATTGCGGTAGCCCAGGGAGATGCGGAATTTGACGATATCATTGGGTGGCGCTTGGATGCAGCAGTGGCAAAAATCAAAGGTCCGAAAGGTACTGTTGTTCGTTTGAAAATTATTCCAGCAGGCCAAGAGCTGACCGCACAACCGAAGATTGTATCCTTAAAGCGAGAGAAAATTGTGTTGTCGGAAGAATCTGCTCAGAAAGAAATTAAACAGGTGAAAGGAGAGGACGGCAAAAACTATAAGATAGGCTTGATAAAACTTCCAAAATTCTATATTGATTTCGATGCGTATCGCCAACGCGACCCTGATTACAAGAGTACGACACGTGATGTACGTTTGATATTGGATACGCTGAAACAAGAAAAGGTAGATGCCGTCATATTGGATCTCCGCAATAACGGCGGTGGTTCCCTGCAGGAAGCAATTGAGTTGACGGGATTGTTTATAGACAAGGGACCTGTTGTGCAGGTACGGGATGTGCGAAACAGGGTACAGGTGGATAATGATGAAGAACCAGGTGTGGCTTGGGATGGCCCATTTGGCGTGATGATTAACCGTTTTTCAGCTTCTGCATCGGAGATTTTTGCCGGAGCTATCCAAGATTACGGAAGAGGTGTCGTATTAGGATCACAGTCGTATGGAAAAGGAACGGTGCAGTCCGCTATAGATATGTCGCGTTTTATCAGTGCCACCAGTAAATTATTATTAAAGGCAAAGGGAGAGGATAAGGATCCGGATACACCAAATGGGGCGCCTGAATATGGCCAAATCAATATTACTATGGGTAAATTCTACCGTGTTACCGGAAGCAGCACGCAACATAAGGGAGTGATACCGGATATTGTTTTTCCAACGCAGTATGCAGCCGAAAAATTTGGCGAGAGTTCTGAACCTTCAGCCCTGCCTTGGGACCAGATCAAATCGAGTACATTTACAAAATTGGCTGATTTGGGAGATATTATTAAGAAATTGAATGTGTCCCATCAGCAACGAGTGACAAAGAACCCAGAATACCAATTTTTATTAGAGGATATTGAAGAGTTTAAAAGATCAGACTCCATTCAGGAGATTAGCTTGAACCAGACGGAGTTAAAGAAAGAACGGGAAAAATCCAGAATTAAAAATAGGGAAAGGGTTAATAAAGCATTAGAATTGCGGGGCCTTCCTCTATGGAAAGAAGGTGAACCTCAGCCAAAGATGGATTTTGATTTTATCTTGGATGAAAGTTTGAACGTGATGCGTGACTATATCAAGATCGCACAAAGGTAAGCTGAAATAAAAGGGGCAACGTTATCGGTTGCCCCTTTTATTTTTATTAATTAATATCCAACTCCGTTGCGGCGTGGTTGCCTAATCGGAGGCCAACCGTCTTGAGTTCTGTTAGTGCCTGGCAATACCCTCTTTTCTCGGTTGACGAGTGTGTCTTCCTGTGCGGCCTTGTAGGTCATAACCGCAGTGAGAATAACATTATATTTTAAGTCGTCGAACACCAATTTATCATAGGTATCTAAGTTAGTGTGCCACGTAGCTGTCGAGTACCCCCATGATAGTGAGCTTAACATAAAGGCAGGTATGCCCGCGGCAACAAAGGATGCATGATCGGATCCACCGCCACCCGGACTGCCTGGAAACGTGGTCTTGATGTCTTTGGTGATCTCGCGGGGAACGGCGTCCAGCCATTTACCGATGAAATCATAAGCATGCAAAAATCCAGAGCCATTAATGTTTTCTACCCGTCCTGTTCCGTTATCCAAATTGAATACGGCTTGTGTCTTTTCAATGATATCCGGATTGTCCAATACGAAAGCTCTCGAACCGTTCAATCCCTGTTCTTCACTGCCCCAAAGCCCGATCAAGATGGTACGTTTGGGATTGGGCAACACTTTTTTTAAGATGCGGGCAACCTCCATCATGGCAATGGTACCCGTGCCGTTGTCTGTCGCTCCGGATCCACCTTCCCAAGAATCTAAGTGAGCCGAAAGGATGACATATTCATCCGGCAATTCTGATCCTTTGATTTGGGCAATGGTGTTGAAAGACGGTATATTTCCCAGCTTTTTGGAGCTTGTCTCTATGCGTATTTTAGGGATGATGCCATTTTTGGCCAAACGGTATAAGATGCCATAGTCCTCCAACGAAATATCGACGGAAGGAATTTCCTGTGTCCGTGCCCCGAAGATTTTATTGGCACCGAACTCGCGTGACCAAAAGCTGGAAAGCACTCCCAATGCTCCTGCCTCTTCCAATTTACCCGGAAGGGAATTGGCTGATAGACCTGTTGCCCGTATATTTTCTTGAAATACCCTTACCAAAGAGTCCCGTTCTTTTTTCATCTTCTCCAAGCTTTCCGGTCTCGCAAACTGTTCCCAGTTGTGATCCGGTCGTCCGGTAGGTTGATACATGGAAGTCAAGACGTATTTGCCTTTGACTTGCGGTAGCCATGCATAAAAGGCTGTAGAGTCTTTGAATGTTGGCAGGATGATGACTTCACCTTCGATGGCCTTTCCATTCGTGCTCGGGCTCCAGGCGAGTTGTGTTCCGGCAAGGGTTTTCAAACGAGGGTAAGTCATGTCTATGTGTGAAATTCCTCTTTCCCAACCGTTCCATTCGCCGAACTGTTGGTTTTCCGCTACAAGTCCCCAACTTTGAAAGGTTCTGACGGCCCATTCGTTGGCTTTGGTCATCCCTGGTGTGCCAACTAAGCGTGGTCCGATGACATCTAAAAGCTCGAAAGCCAGTTTTTCCAACTGTGAGTTTTCATTAGCTTCCTTGGAAATCTGCTCAACGATGGGATCTAGTCGCTGTGGTTCTGGCCTCCCAAATTGTGCCTGCAATTCTGTGGCTACCAGCATCACGCCACCAAAAGTGACATATTGTAGGGTGGATTTGAGTGAAAAGATCTGTGTGAATCTACTCATGCGTATTCTGTTTAGTTTATCAATATTATTTACGAAGAATTTTATTTTACCAGTTCTAACCAAGACTGTGCCATGAGATTGGCTCCTGCTAAGGAAGTATGCACACCATCTGTTGTCCAAAAACTTCCTGTCCCACGTTTTTCAGCTTTATCAAAAATGGTTTGATAGGGGAGAAAGATAGCATCAAACTCCCTGGCTATTTCTTTTGCCACTTCTTGGTATTTCGGAAAATCCGGATACCAGTCACCTGTGACATGCTTTACGTTTTTCACACCAAAAGGTTCGCAAATAATCAATTTTACATTGGGTAATTTTTTTTGTGTTTCTTCCAGTAATTGTCGGTATTGGCTTTTGTACTGTTCAGGTGAATTCTGGGCGCCGCTATCTTTTGTCCGCCAGAAATCATTGACACCAATCAGTATGCTCAAAATTGTCGGTTTCAGATCGACAGTGTCGGTAGACCAGCGGTTGATGAGATCCGGCACCCGATTGCCACTAATGCCTCGATTGTACACCTTGATGTTTTTATCGGAAAACTTGTTCAGCAAACAACTTGCGGCAATCATGGCGTAACCATTTCCCAAAGCAGAAGTATCGTTTGGCCCTAGTGCATCGCGTTTGCGTCCGGCATCTGTTATCGAATCGCCCTGAAAGAGGATAACGTCGTTGGGTTGAATGGTTATTTTTTTTGAGGGCTTGGCCACATCTCCTGCCCACACATCATTAGAAGCAAAAGTAGTTGCTCCGATGGTGAGTAAACTTTTTGCAATGAATTTTCTTCTTGATTCCATATGTATTAAAAGATAGGGGTTTATCTATCAAACATACGTTTTTTTATGGTAAGTTTCAATATGGAGTACTTTCAGCTCTTGTATTTTTCTTGTTGGGGGTACAAGTACTCGTGTAAGTGTACATGGTCCGGATCAAGTTTTTAAATTGTACCTGCCCATTTTGAATAAAGAAAATATTGACCTGATGATTTCGGGGCATACACACCGCCACCAACTGATCGAAGTGAACAAAGGAGAAATAATTTTCCCATATTGATCAATGACAATAAAAGCATTTCGTTCTATACGGTATCGTCCGATGGCGTGTATGTGAAAACTTTCGACGATGAAGGAAAAGTGACTTTGGAGCGCACATTTTTAAATAGTGTACAAGACCGGCCTTTCGGATAGTTTTGTAGAGATAATTCTATTTTAAAGAAAAAATAGAATAGTATAACATGTTATTAGTAGAAACCCGTTGTGCATATTAAATAATGCTGATTTTTTCCTGCTACTCCGTCGATTGACTTTATCTCCAATGCGTCAAAACTGTCT
>JBEBRE010000136.1:0-7540 GCA_040394995.1 Sphingobacterium wenxiniae | reverse complement strand
GTATGTTGTAATCAAAAATTACGGCTTTAAAGAAACAGGAGACGATTTAATTCAAGCCATTAAAGACAATACTGGTGGTTTTACTACAGTTTTAGATGGGCTGAAAGCATATTTAGAATACAATATCAAACTGAATTTAGTTGCCGACAAATTTCCAAAAGCTGTAAGTAATCATGGACAAGGCGATTAAAAAGTACTTTAATGTGTGAACAGACAGCACAAACTGAATCACAAGAAAGATGAAAACCAATATCGGTTCCTATGTAAAGCGTTTTAAAAATCCCCGCCCAAAGATGGATATGGATTTAAAGGTACTACATACTATTATTCCACTTAAGAACTCGGGATTTGATGGATTGTACTTCATACAGTTGAGTTGTCTGTAATTTTATCACCGCACAAGTCGTAATAATTTCCTTTTTTTAATTTAGGAAATGGGAAATGGCTTATGATACTGTTGTATGGAATTGAAAGTTCACCCTTCTTTTTCTGTTACTCTGCAAACAGCCAAATAGCTATCCGCAAATCCAAAAACGATACCGCACAGTGAAGCAAAAAACAAAAAATAGAATCCCTTGGAACATCTTCTCCCCTTTTTTCAAACAGGTGGAAGCTCCGGCGAGAACCATCCTGTTGCAGGAAGGGAAAATTTCCAAAACAATGTACTTCATTGAAAAAGGTTGCCTGCGTACCTGGGTGAACAACGACGGCAAAGAAATCACGACGCAATTTTTCTTTGAGGGCGACAGCGTTTCTTCCATCGAAAGTTTCCGAACCAACCAGCCGAGCCTGTACAGCATCGAAACCATTGAACCTTGCGTTTTGCAAACCATCACGCAAAAGGAATTTCAAATGATTGTAGAGCAATCGCCCGACATCAAAAAGCAGTTTGAAGAGCATTTGTTTAAACGCCTTTTCCAGGCTCAGCAACTGTTTTTTTCCTACCTCAAAAATTCACCGCAACAACGTTACGAAGAACTGTTGGCGCAATATCCGCACATCGTGCAGCGCGTACCGCAACATTACATTGCCTCGTATCTGGGCATTACTTCCGTTTCCCTGAGCCGAATCCGAAACAGACGATAAAACGGATTTATTAACAATTGTTATCGTCCCACACCTGCTTTGCTGCTCAATTTTGCATTGTAATTAAACAGTCAAAAATGAGAACCATCATTGTATTCAACCATCCTTATGAAGGAAGTTATTGCAACGCCATTTTAGAATCGGTCAGCAAGGGACTTCAAAAATCCGGTCACAAAGTGGATTTGATGCACCTGGACAAAGACCAATTTCATCCCCGAATGACATCGGACGATTTAAAAGCCTTTGTTGAACATCGTGCGGTTGACCCCCAGGTTATTGGCTACCACGAACGATTGAAAAAAGCCGACCACCTGATTTTTATTTTCCCGATTTGGTGGGACATTATGCCTGCCGCCACCAAAGGATTTATCGACCGTGTATTGTCGCCCGGATTGGCGTATGACCATCATCCGAGAGGTTTCGGGTTGGTGCCGCTATTACATAATCTGAAAAGCATTACCGTCATCACCACGATGAACAAACCCAAAATTATGTACTCACTGCTTATCGGAAACTTGATTCGAAAAGTGATGATACGAAGTGTATTCAAAACAATGGGCTACAAAAACGTCAAATGGCTCAGCTTTACATCGGTAAAAAGAGTGAGCCACGAAAAACGGGTCAAATGGCTGCATGAACTTGAGAAAAGATTTTCAAAACTCAATTAATCAAATATGGTATTATGAAACTCAATAGAAATTATGTTACCCCATTTATATCATTGGTGTTCCTTGTCGTAGGCATTTCGGGACTGCTGATGTTTTTCCATCTGTTTGACGGCTACACCGAAGTAGTTCACGAAATACTCGGATTGTTATTTGTTATTTGTGCCATTTTCCACATCATTTTGAATTGGAAAGCTTTGAAAATTCATTTTAAGAAAAGTGTTTTTTTGCCTGCATTACTTGCGGTACTGACATTAGCTGTTGTTCTTATTATATCTGAAAGAATGTATCCGCCGGTCGATTTGCAAATCATGGACAGAATTGTAAAAGCACCTGTGGAGGATGCATTCAGGGTGTTAAATATCAATGAGGAACAAGCAGCCGCTAAACTGACAGAGAAAGGAATTTCGGTAGAAAATGTCCAAACTTTTGAAGAACTGTGGAAGCATAACGATGCCAATGCAGAAGAAGTCATTGACCTGCTTCTGGAATAAACTCAAAAATTTGGTTAGTCTGCGTTTTGAAATATGTTTCGGGAAACTTAAGAACTTGTTTTAAAGTTCACCTAATTGTTTTGTTGTCCATATACGATTTTATAATTTTGAAGAAAACCTCCACAAAAATCAGTTGGTAGTACACAAACAAGGTAACGACGCACGAATGATGACACAGATAATTATTCCTTCCGATTGCGGTAATGCCCCGAAAAAGAACTTTCTCAAAGACTTTTATACGGCTTGGGCAAAGGATGATTTAGATTTTTGTAAAAAGCATCTTGATGACCATATCATTTGGGAAATCGTCGGACAAAACACCCTGTCGGGAATAGAGAATTTTGAAAAGCAACTTCAGCATTACCCCATACGAAATGCATCCAAAATGGTAATCGAAACCATAATTACCCACGGAACAGATGCCTCGGTTGACGGACAAATATGGACAAACGAAGGAGCCGTTTTTGCTTTCTGCGATGTTTATAAGTTTAAAGGATTTAAGGGTTTTAGCTTAAAATCGATTAAAAGCTTTTGGGTGGAGTTACCGACCGGTTCGGGGTGTCGTGGCAACTGAGTTGGGAATAATGCAAAGTGTTGGCAATAAGCGAGCAGAATCAACATTATTTATTTTCATTCATTTATTGAGCTTCGTGCTACTATGCGGCTTTGGTGCGTGCAATTCCGTCTATCGCCAACAATCGGCTCGTTATAAGCAACCCTAAAAAGAAAGAGACTGCTAAAAAAAGCAATCTCTTTCGATATGAGCATTTTTATGATTAACCTATTCCTAAACGAATAGCTCTTTCAACGGGAGAATAGCCGACATCAGAATCTGAAATAGACAATTCGCCTCTTAACAACAAAGGGGGCTGTGCCATAAATTTAGGCGTACTTCCCCTGTGGGATTGAGCTGAATGAACCAAAAACGGATGACATAGGTAAACTGTACCTGCCTTACCAGTTGCAAATATTTCTCCCCTTTTTGGCAACTCGTCCAACTTGCTTGCAAGTTCCATAAATGAAAGACCTGGATCTCCCTCTTTGGATAATAAGCTTGCAACATCAATGTGAGAACTTTCATAAATGACTGTTGGGGCATCGTTTTCGCTGACATCCGAATACAAAATCAACATCAACAATGCTCGTCCTCTCGATTTGACATTGGCACGCCATTCGAAATAATTATTGGGGTCTTTTCCCGGGAAGCTCGTATCTACGTGTTTACCGGTATCATTAGGCTGTTTAGCAGATGGAAATCTAACAGGAAATGTTCCTACGCTCCGACAAGGAATCCATTTGTCCTTGCCAACTAACTGATTGAAAGCATTGTGCAGCTTAGGAGTGTTTACTGAATTGACAAAAGGTTCATTCGTGTACATTCCCAAACGAATTACAGGCTCAGTCCAGGTTGAAGGATTTGACCTGTCACAAGGAAGGTCGTTCCATAGAATTTCTAAAGCAGCATCCGCTATTTCTTTGGAAAATGAATTATCAAGACGAACAAACCCGCTATGGATAAAATGCTCTATTTCCTTTATACTTAGTATATCTGACATAATTTTTTTGTTAAAAAAACCAACCACGGCAATAAATAGCGTCGACCAGTGGACTTGGTTTTAAGATTATAATAAAATGAATGAATAATAGAAAAGTACGCTTTGTATATATAAAGCGCATTGCTTAAAGAACTAAGCTTAAAAAGGGATATTATAGCATTACGGTCATTCTCATAGCCACAAAATTAAACAATATCTCTAAACCGACAAAGCGAAAAAGGACTGCATATAACCTACTAAGATTTAAACGCCAGATAACGAAGCATGACTGAAGCTTCAATCTTTGTTGACAAGTGTGCAGCGGGTGTTTTGCGCCTTACCTATAGAGTTTCGATCACTTCTGATATAAAAAAACACATCCATCTCATTAAAAGCAATTTACAATTTACCCAAATGGCTAAAATATTTTTTACCTAAAAACATACTAATTAGTATGTTTTTTGTTTAACTTTGCAAGCAGACAAAAAATAGAAAAATATGCATACGCACATCATTCCTGAATTTACAATCACCAATGCATTGGCTGCTGTGCTGATTGGTTTCGTATTTATCATCATCATGTCGTTTGTGAGGGAGCCATCTCGACAAAAAATCAACACCGTCATCATTGCCGGTGCAGGCGGTGTTTACTGGAGCGGCGGATTGGGCGTCTGGGAATATGTTTTTGGTGCTGTTATGTTGTTTGTGGCTTTCAAAGCCCTCAAGCATTATTATTTCATCGGTATCGGTTGGCTGTTGCACACGGGCTGGGACGTAATGCATCATCTATACGGTGAACCCATCATTCACTTTGCACCACTTTCGTCTGCCGGATGTGCCGTTTGTGATGCGGTGCTGGCAATCTGGTTTTTCTTCGGGGCTCCTACGATTTGGAATGTATTCAGAAAACAAAGCACCGTTACAACGTAATTATGTATTCCACTTTATTAGTTCTCCATTCTTTGATTCGTTGGCTTGTTTTAGCTTTTTTACTGTATGCCATTTACAGGGCATTTGTCGGTTTGGTCAACGACAGGACTTTTTCAAAATCGGACAACGCGTTCCGACACTGGACGGCTACGGTTGCACATATTCAACTAATGATCGGCATCATCCTATATACGCAGAGTCCGCTGGTCAAATATTTTTGGAAAGAAAAGGAAAGTAGTTTTCAAAACGTAGAGCTGACTTTCTACGGTTTAATTCATATTATTTTAATGCTAACTGCTATTGTGGTGATAACAATCGGCTCGGCAAAGGCAAAGCGACAGCAAACGGACAAGAAGAAATTTAAAACAATGTTCGTTTGGTTTACCATTGGATTAATCCTCATTTTCGTAGCCATTCCCTGGCCGTTTTCACCCTTATCAGGCAGACCTTATTTCAGAATATTTTAATGATGAAGAAACTTTTCACCACCTCTATCGGGCGTTTACGACTCCTGGCTATCTTAGAAGGCATATCATTACTTGTCTTGGTTTTTATTGCCGTACCCCTGAAGCATTTTTGGGATGTTCCCGGCTTGTCCAAGTCGCTTGGCCCCATTCACGGTGCACTTTTCCTGCTGTTTGTGTTTAATGCGTTGCGTGTAGGCGTAGAACAACAATGGAAATTCAAAGAAACCACCTGGAAGGTTCTTATTGCGTGTTTTATTCCGTTCGGTACGTTTTATATTGACTATAAAATTCTTCGAAACATACCGACAGACGAAGATTAACCGACTGAAAAAAGGGCAGCAGATAATATCGATTTTGCAAAAGGTCGGGTTAAGTGCTAAATTTAACGACAGTAATTCTATTACCGCATAAGCCATTTTCATTTCCTTTTTCTAATTCAGCAAATAGAACATGGCTTATGTAACGTTTGGGAATAACTGAAACTTCGTGTTTCTATTCACGTTCCTTTGCAAAGCCCAAAACCGATATGACGAAATTTGTCCGACGTTGACTAAAATGTAAAAATATTGAAAGTAGAAGTTATGGATAATAAAATAGAAATTATTCCTTACGATAAAAACTGGGAAAGTGAGTTTCTTACTGTGCGTAAAGAGATATTGAAAGTTTTAAATGACTCCTCAATACGAATTGAACATAACGGTTCAACTTCTGTTCCCCGACTTTCAGCTAAACCGATTATAGACATCCAAATATCTGTAACTAACTTTGATAAATTAAAATCCTACGTCCAAAACCTAAAAAAGATAGGATACACCTATATTCCACATCAAGACGATGTTTTTTCTGCTTTTCTGCATAAGCCGAAAGAATAACCTCATAAATACCACATTCACATTGTAGAACAAGGAGGGGAAGAGGAAAAGAAAACATTGGCATTTAGAGATTATCTACGGGAACACTCAAAATAGCGAAAGAATATGAAGATTTGAAGAAATGCATTGCGGCGAAAATTCAGGGAACCGATTTTCAATCTCAGGAAGCATATGCAAAGGCGAAAACAGAGTTTGTAACTCGAATAACTACTTTAGCATTAAAGGAAGGTTATCCACGTGTAGAAATCCGACAAATAACTCAACAGAGGTCTTAGCATCCTGTCGTTCCAACGTTCAGGCGTGGAAGTTCGCAATGAATTTCCGAACGAACGTCAATCCATAACGGTTATGGGCAAGTAAACTGTCATAACGGCGCCCGTCTAAAAAGGGAAAGCACTGCTCAGAAAAGAATAAATCAAAGACCAGGATTAACATCTTGGTCTTTGTGGTTTTAAAATACTGTCAAACAAAGCCACCAAAAGCCATCCGACACCGCTTTGGATAAGCCTTTTTAAATAGCCTCTAAATTTCCTGCATCACTAAAAATTTTTGTTATGCAGGGAGAAGATGATTTGAGAGGATTAGCCAAAATCATGGCTTTTATGCGTGCTGTAAGTATTCTTTTGGTACTGATGCACTTTTATTGGTTCTGTTACGGGTTCTTTGCCGAACGTGGATGGGCACTGGAAATTATCGGTAAGATACTGACCAATTTCAACCGTACCGCAGGGCTGTTTGCCCACACCCTTTACACCAAGATTTTTGCATTGCTGTTGTTGGCGTTAAGCTGTCTCGGCACTAAGGGTGTAAAGAATGAAAAGATAACATGGGCTAAGATTTACACCGCCTTAGTTATCGGCTTTGTGCTGTTCTTTCTGAACACGCCATTGTTAAAGCTGTCGGCAGGGGTTGCCACATCGCTTTACATCCTTACAACGAGTTTGGGATATATAGCCTTGCTCATGGCAGGGGTATGGATGAGCCGACTACTCCGCAACAATCTGATGGACGATGTTTTCAATAATGAAAACGAGAGTTTCCAACAGGAAACCCGTCTGATAGAAAATGAATACTCGGTCAATCTTCCCACAAGGTTTTTTTACAAAGGCAAGTGGAACAATGGATGGATTAATATCGTCAACCCTTTTCGGGCTTCGATTGTACTTGGTACTCCCGGCTCCGGAAAATCCTACGCCATCGTAAACAACTACATCAAGCAACATATCGAAAAGGGGTTTGCGATGTATATCTACGATTTCAAGTTTGACGACCTGTCCACCATTGCCTACAACCATTTGCTGAAACACTCCGATAAGTATAAGGTAAAGCCCAAGTTTTATGTTATCAATTTTGACGACCCACGCCGTAGCCACCGATGCAATCCCCTAAGCCCTGCCTTTATGACGGATATTTCCGATGCTTACGAAGCCTCTTACACCATCATGTTAAACCTCAACAGGTCGTGGATTTTGAAGCAAGGGGATTTTTTCG
>JBEBRE010000135.1:0-7545 GCA_040394995.1 Sphingobacterium wenxiniae | reverse complement strand
TTACTCATCCCGCAAACTATCCACCGGATTAGCCAAAGCTGCCCGTATAGCCTGGTAACTTATGGTGACCATGGCTATGACAATGGCGATAATACTGCCAACGGCAAATGTCCAGATGTTCAGATCCGTTTTATAGGCAAAGTTGTTGAGCCATTGTTTCATCAGATAAAGGGCAATCGGACAGGCAATCAGGATCGCGATGCAGACAAGCAACACAAAGTTTTTCCCCAGTAACCGGACGACACCAAAGACACTTGCGCCTAACACTTTCCGGATACCAATTTCTTTTACACGGGTTTGTGCTTCATGAGTGGCTAATGCAAATAAGCCTAAGGCCGAAATAAATATGGCAATACCCGAAAAAATGTTGAATAATAAGCCTGTTCGCTGTTCGGATTTATATAAGTTGTCGAATTGCTTATCGATGAACGTATAGCTAAAAGGTGTATCGGAAGGATAACGATTATATATTGTTTCCAGAGCTTTGATAGCCTGTTGCGCTTGTGCTGTGGTTGTTTTAACATATAATGTGCCGGCTCCCCAACGTGTCCAGAAAACCATCGGACCTATTTTCTCCTTGATGGATTGGAAGTGAAAATCTTTCACCACCCCAATAATCTGCCCCGGAACTTCATGAAAGATCATACTCGCGCCCACATAAGGTGGCGTTAAACCCATTTGTTTGGCTAATGTTTCATTGATGATATAGCCAGAGGAATCTGCGGGAAGACCTGAAAAGTTTTTTCCCTCAAGAAGTTGGACGTCCATTAGTGGAATAAAGTCCTTATCAATGGTAGCCTGTGATACGACTAACCTATTATCTTTGGATTTGCCAGGCCAGTCGATATCACTGGTAGAGTGAAAATAATCTGTTAAGTTTCCTATACCGGTAACGGAGACCCCTTGAATGGCACTATTGTTCTTAAGCTCGTCGCGGATAGCATCCATATGTTTATATGCCTCTTTGGGCAGACTGAGGGTCAATACATGGTTTTTATCATAGCCCAGATTGATTTGCTGGATATAAGCGAGTTGATTTTTGATAACCAATGTACATACGATAAGGGTAACGGAGATGGTAAACTGGAAAACGACCAGTATTTTCCGCATGGTATTTGACGAAAGCTGTTTCAACGATTTCCCTTTTAACGATTCGATAGGTCTGACAGCAGAGAGTTGCATGGCTGGATAAATACTGGACAGGCATAATGTGCCGAAAACGGCTAATCCAATATATAGCCATATTGAGCCATTATGAAGCGAGTAGCTTATCGATTTTTGTGTGATTTGGTTATAGCCCGATTGAAGTAAGAAGATAAGGGCGAAAGAGATAATTAATGAAATGCCGAAAATTACTATTGTTTCGACGATGAATTGTAAAAATAGTTTTGCTCTGCTCGCACCGATCACCTTCCGTATGCCGACCTCTTTTGCACGATCCAAGGCTCTGGCAGTACTGAGATTGATGTAGTTTACTGCACCGATAACCAATAGCAGGATAGCAATGACACTGAAAATCTGTACCGTCCGCAGACTTGATTTGTTGCCTTCGGGAGTAATTAAACGCATGGTTTTTAGCGGATCTAATACAAATACTGTTGAATTTTTTCCATCTCTGGCTTTGGTGTAAGCGTCGGTTATCACTTTGCTGATTGCATTTGGAGCGGTATTCGGCTTCGCTTTGATGTAAGTTGCAAAACGGTAATTGCCCAAATCTTCATCGATGGTCTTCCATTGTCCGTTGCCAGTGAAAAGTTGTGCGAGATATCCAAATGGTATAATAGCATCAAACCGTATTGAAGAGTTATGGGGTACATCTTCTAAGATGCCCACAACTGAAAACAAGTCCTCGTCATAGCGAAATGTCTTACCTATAACCTGTTGGCTGCCGAATAGTTTTTCTGCCGTAGACTCGGTGATAAACGCATGGTTATAATTTTCCTGAAAACCGATGAGGGAACCTTCTCGTAATGGAAAATTGAATATGTTGAAGAAATGACTATCCGCGTAACCTATCTTTAAACCAGTTACGGTATGTTTTTTTTCGTCATCGACCAGTGTTTCATTCCAATCCTGAGAAAAACGCGTTGCGGATTCGACTTCTGGGGCATTTAGCGCATAATTTACAATCGGGCCGGGAGTCGTTCCCCATATAGAACCGTTATTTTCCGGATCTAAGTGCGCATTGACTTTAAATACACGTTCATAGTCTGGATGGAATTTATCAAAGCTCTGTTCATCCTGTACCCACAGGATAATCAGTATCGAAGTAGCCAAACTGATAGACAGTCCTAAGATATTAATCATCGTATAGAACTTTTTCTTCTTGAGTCTCCGAAAGACCGCCTTTAGATTTCTTAGCATATGTTTTAAGCGTTTAATCCTCTCCTAAGCTACCTAAAATCGGGACAGGTTGTCCAAAGGAGGGGAGGATTATCATTTCCAAATTTTATCCAGCTTTCATTGTTTACCCTTCTCGGGGGAGCTTGTCCCGATTGATAGGTATTAGACCTCTACTGTCTCCATGATTACCTGTCCGTCAAGCATACGGATAACGCGATCGGCGAATTTGGCGTCATGTTCACTGTGGGTTACCATTATAATTGTGGTGCCGGCTTCGTTAAGCTCGGTCAACAGGTGCATGACCTCATTACCATTGCTGGAGTCAAGGTTACCCGTAGGTTCATCGGCAAGGATTAACTTTGGGTTATTCACTACTGCCCGGGCCACGGCGACACGCTGTTGCTGACCGCCGGATAGCTGTTGCGGAAAGTGGTTACGGCGATGCATGATCTGTACTTTCTCCAGCACCTCTTCTACACGACGTTTGCGCTCCGCGGCAGGCACGTTGGTGTACACCAAAGGAAGTTCCACGTTTTCAAATACAGTAAGCTCGTCAATTAGGTTAAAGCTCTGGAACACGAAACCGATGTTATGTTTGCGCAGGTTGGAACGATTACTCTCTTTAAATTTGGCTACTTCTGTACCGTTGAAAAGATAGCTCCCTTCATCGAGGTCATCCAAAAGACCAACGATATTGAGTAGGGTAGACTTGCCACACCCAGAAGGCCCCATGACAGCGACAAATTCACCTTCTTTTACGTGGATGTTCACATTGTTCAAGGCTACCGTCTCTACTTCTTCTGTACGGTAATATTTTTGCAGGTTTGTTATTTTTATCATATCTTTTTTAGTATTGCGAATAGCGATATGCGTATTGCGATTTTTGTATAGTTTGTTAAATTTCTTTGATTATTAGTGTTCAGTTGTTTCTGTCTATTGTCTACTCTCCACTTATTTATTCATCTCTTAAAGTTCTCGTTGGGTTTGCAGTTGCCGCACGTAAAGCCTGCGAGCTGACGGTCAGTATCGCAATCAGCACAGCTACCAACGTCGCTAAAGCAAATACTGTCCAACCCATCTCTATGCGATAATTGTAGGAGCTTAACCAATCGTGCATAAACCACCACGCTAAAGGAAAGGCGATGATACAGGAAATCCCTACCAATAGCACAAATTCTTTGTTGAGCATACCTACCAAACGGGTAACCGAAGCACCTAATACTTTACGGATGCCTATTTCTTTTGAACGTTGTTCTGCCGTGTAGGACGCCAATCCGAATAAACCCAAGCAAGAAATGATGATAGACAGAACGGCAAAGATGGCTGCCAGTTTTTGGATTAACATTTCTGACTGAAATTTATTGTTAAACGACTCGTCAAGGAAGCGATATTCAAAAGGATAACCCGGATTGTTTGTTTTGATAACTTGTTCGATCTGGCTGATAGTCTTTGGCAGGTCTACACCAACTTTGGTCTTGATATTGATGACCCCGCTATTTAGCGGAGCGAAAGGTATGAAAACAACTGGATCAGGATCTGAATAGACATTATTGTAAACAAAGTCCTTCACGACACCCACAATGGTGAACGGCTGATCAGAAATGCGTAGTGTCTGACCCGCAACCATGCCATCAGGCTGTATCATTTTGGCAAGTGTCTCGTTGATGACCAATGACGTGCTATCCCCAACAAATTGTGGACGGAAATTGCGGCCATCAAGTATATTCATGCCCAGGCTTTGGATAAACTCGGGGTCTGTTCTTAATCTGCCGATTAAGATACTCGAGTTTGGATCCTTGCCTTCCCAATCAAAATTGCTGCTATTGGAGTGGATGTTAAGCACATTCATGTCGGCTATGCCTACCGCTTCAATATTACCGGTTGCTTTTAACTGTTCTTTAATTAAATCAATATGCTGCCCCATATTTCCACGTAGAGCTGTGGTAATCACCTGGCTATGGTCAAAGCCCAAATCACGATTTTTGGCATGTTTTATTTGTTGGTAGATAATAGTCGTGCAAATAATCAAAACCACAGATGCAGTATATTGTACGATCACCAAACCACGACGGATAAATCCGGCTGTTCCGGTCTTGTGCTTTATACCTTTTAATGTATTAAGTAGATTGAAAGAGGACAAATAGAATGCCGGATAGCTACCCGCCACAAAACCACAGATCAGCACGACACTGATAATGAAATAAAGATGCGAAGGAGAGGGTTTGAGCAAATCCACGTTTAATTCTTTATTGACCAGGCTGTTGAACGCATCTAGAGATAGATAAATTAACCCAATGGCTAATAGAGCAGATAGGAAGGCGTAGATTAATGACTCGCCAAGAAATTGTGCAATGAGCGATTTGCGGCTGGCACCGACTACTTTGCGCATCCCTACCTCTTTCGCCCTTTTTTCTGAACGTGCAGTAGCGAGGTTCATAAAGTTGATGCAGGCAATTAGCAGCACCACCCATGCGATAATACTAAACAAACGGATGTATTTGATAAAGCCTTCTTGTTCGTCACCGTCCTTATTAAAGCTGTTGTATAGATTCCAACGCTCCATAGGGTAAAGAAAATTCTTGGAAAATGTTACTTGGCCATCCGTTTTACGTTCTACAAATTCCAACAATGGTTCGTTAACCTGCATAACATTTACATTCGGTTTCAGTTGCACTAAGGTTTGAATACCATTGTTGCCAAAGCTCTGTAACCATTCTTTATCGATTTCATACTTCTTAAAAGGAATTAGCCAATCGAACCGATAACTGCTGTTTTTCGGAAAATCTTTGACAACGCCCGAAACCACATATTCTTCTTCATTATTTACCCGTATGGTTTTACCCAATGCCGATTCATCATTGAAGATGCGTTTTGCGCTTGTTGCAGTTAAGACAATATTATTCAGGTCGGTTAGGGCCTCATTGGAATTACCTTCTATAAATGCTATGGATAATACATCTATGATTTCCGGATCTGCATAGAGACCGTTTTGATAGAGATTGTTGTCGCCAACTGAAAAAAGATTGGTGCCATTCGCCACGCGAACAGCATGCTTGATGCCTGGAATTTCTTCTTTTATCGCCACAGCCAAAGGGCCTTGTGTTGCCTCAAAGACATATGTCACGTCATCATACTTTTGTTTAGATTTGACGCTATAGATGTCCTTCTTGTTCGGGAAGTGATCATTCCGGGTTACTTCGTCTTCCACCCAAAGGAAAATCAAAGCTGCTGCCGTTATACCGACACCCAATCCAAAGATATTCAGAAAGCTGTAACCCTTCGTTTTCCAAAGGTTGCGTAAGGCCGATTTAAAAAAGTTCTTTATCATTTTGAGTTATCAGTTATTTCTGTCAGATGACTATTATCTCAATACTTTGTATTCGATACTTAAATACTATTTCACATTTAATTCCTGTATCTTGTCGTAGGTCTCATAGCTTGACACGATGACTTTGTCGCCAGGTTGCAGACCTCCGATCACCTCATAATATTCTGGATTCTGCCTGCCTAGCTG
Source organism: Sphingobacterium wenxiniae (assembly GCA_040394995.1). GTDB lineage: Bacteria > Bacteroidota > Bacteroidia > Sphingobacteriales > Sphingobacteriaceae > Sphingobacterium > Sphingobacterium wenxiniae_A. The sequence goes on along the minus strand of JBEBRE010000135.1, from coordinate 1,688 downwards.
TATGTCCACCCGGTAGGCCGTATTTCCATTCTTATCTAATTTGAAAATCCAGTTACCGCCTGTTTGCTGATAAAAACCACCTTTGGCTAATAACAGGGCTTTTGTTTCATCGCTTAAGGCTAAACGGATCTGTAGGGTTTGTCCACGACGGACACTTGACGGTGCTTCACCTTCAAACTCCATGTCCACTTGAAAACGTCCATTGGTTACCTGCGTATAGACCTTTTTGATTTTCAGTTTATATGTTTTGCCGCTTAGTGTAAATTCACCCACTTGATCGGTAAAGATGCGGTTGATGTAATGTTCATCGATTTCGGCCCGCACTTTGAACCCCGTAAGTACATCAATCTGTCCAAGGCGTTCACCTACATTTTTGCTTTGTCCGATCTCCGCATCAAAGGAGGTTAATTGTCCATCCACCGGACTGCGCACAATGAGATCACCTACCTTTTGGCGCATAAGCTCCAATGCGCTTTGTGTCCGTTCATAAGTCTTTTGATCTTGGGTGGCTTTTTGATGATTGGATACCTCGTCTTGTTGCAAGATCTGCTTGGTAAGCTCCACCCGTTGCTTTTGATAATTATATTCGTTGAGCGACTTTTGGTATTCCTGAGAACCTATAGCTTTTTCGGCATATAATTTTTTATTGAGGTTGTACACGCGTTCCGCTTCCTTTAAACCCTGTTCTACATCAGCCATTTGATTACGGTTGGAGATGGTAACCTGTTGAGCATTGGTTTGCGCAATCTGTGCCTGTGTTAACAGGTTAAGCACCTGTGTTTCCTGGTTTACCAAGCTCAGTTCCAAATCGGTGTTTGATAAGCGCATGATCGGATCACCCTTTTTCAACACGGCACCATCCTCCACATATTTTTCTTCGACACGGCCACCCACAGACGCATCTAGATAAATACTGCTGATCGGAAGTACTGTCCCGTTTATGGGAATGAACTCTTGGAAAGTGCCTTCTTTGACCTCTACAATACTGATGCGCTCGGCCTCCACATTTAAGCGGCTGTTGCCACTAGTGAAATAATAACTTGCGCCTATAAGCCCCACGATACCGACGACACCTGCTATGGTTAAAATACGTTTGGTATTCCATTTCTTCTGTTGTATTGGTCTGTCCATTTAAAATTAAAATGTAAAAAATCAAAAATTAAAAAAGGTATAATACTGTCAGCCTTTTGTATTAGGTTGCCAATAATGTTGTGCCATTTTTGTAATGTGCTGAAAATCAATACTTATGATGATGTTAAAGGTCAGCAATGTGTTCGCCAACGAACAGTAGGTTGTCCGATATCGAACAGTCGATCCTTTGGCCTGTTTTTTAAAGTATTGACGATTAGTGTTTTATTGATTTGGCACAACCTATGGTGCAATGAGCGAAAAGTAGAAATGAAATACGCGATATTAATTTTAATTTTTTGTTGTTTAGTATGTAGCGGAAGGGGACAGGTGCAAACCATATCCCTGACCGACTGCATTCAAATGGCGATTCAAAATAACCCAAGCTTATTGCAGAGTGAATTGGAACTGTCGCGCAATGATATCCGCTTGCGCCAATCCAAGTATGAGCGATTGCCTTCACTGAACGCCGGTGCAGGACATAACTGGAGCCAGGGCCGAAATATCGACCCCAGTAGCAACCAATATGTAGATATCAATTCTTCCTTTGGTTCGCAGTC
>JBEBRE010000134.1:0-7620 GCA_040394995.1 Sphingobacterium wenxiniae | reverse complement strand
GTGCCCTCCTGAGCGGAGCCGAAGGATAGGCATCACAGCAACATCGGTTCATGAACATAAGCAGGAGATGAAAACAGTGACAAAAGTTGCCCATTCATCACCTGTCTATCCAATACGGGCAGGTACTTTCATTTTTTTGACTTTTTACTTTTTATTTTTTACTTTTAAAAAACATGAAAAACCTTTGGCTATTTCTTGCTAAATACAATGCCATATTTTGGTTCATTCTGTTTTTTGTTATTTCTATTATCTTGGTGGTCCGCCACAACAACTACCAGCGAACATTCTTCATCAATTCTTCCAATACCGTCGTCGGTTCCTTTTACAAACAGCTGAATTCTTGGAAAAGCTATTTGGCCTTGCACAATACCAATGAGCAACTTGCCTTGGAAAATGCACAGTTGCGCCAACAGTTGCAGAACCTGTTGCAAGCAGATACAGTAGCCGACACGGTCCATTTGGTCGATTCTATCGAGCAGGGGCGTTATACCTTTATCGTCGCGGGCGTGGCCAACAACAGCATCAACCAAAAAAGCAATTACCTCACTTTGGACAAAGGTGCATTAGATGGCGTTGAAAAAGACATGGGGGTCATCACCTCAAACGGCATTGTGGGCATTGTGGTCAACACTTCTGCACATTTCAGCACGGTTCAATCTCTCTTGCATCCCGACACCAAGGTATCTGTCACGCTGGATAGCACCAAGGTTTTCGGTTCGCTCGTGTGGGGCGACAACATCAGTCCACAATATGGCATGGTGCGCGACATTCCTAACCATGTCCAGGTACAGAAAGGCGAAAAAGTATACACGTCAGGCTATTCCCTGTTTCCACAAGGCATTTTAGTAGGCGAGATTATAGAAACGGGCATTACTTCGGGAGAGAGCTTTCTGGATCTAAGAATAAAACTTTCCACCGATTTCAGCAATTTGCATCACGTGTATATCGTTAAAGATTTAATGGTCGAAGAAAAACAGGCTTTGGAAGCCACAAATCAAGACAATGGGTAGAATTATCATCTATAACTTCATACGTTTTGCAGTCGTGGTGCTGTTGCAAGTAGCCCTGTTCAAAAACATGGGCTATTACAATATAGCGACACCCTTCCCCTACCTCTTTTTCCTCTTTTTGCTTCCGATCGGCATCCCCAACCTGTTGCTGTTCCTTATTTGTTTCACCACAGGACTCACCATAGACGCTTTCTATGATTCTATTGGCGTCCATGCCGCGGCTTGCGTGGCCTTGGCGTTGTTCAGGATATTTTTCTATCGAATTACCTTAGAAGTCGAAGTCAGAGACTCGTTCAACACCCCTTCATTGGGCGAAATGGGCACCAAATGGTTTTTTCCGTATGTGCTCATCGGCACTTTGATCCACCATGCCACCCTCTACCTTATCGAGGTCTTCTCTTTTACAAATATGCTTTACACCTTAGCCAGCATTATATTAAGTAGTATATTTACCGTATTGATTATGCTCTTAATGAGTCTATTGGTGTATCGGAAGAAATCACGCGTAGGTAGTTTTTAAAGAGGGTGTTCGGTTTATGATAAATAGTTTTTTTGCTCGTAAATACGTTATTCAAGGCATTTTTATTGCCATTGCGATCATCATCATCGCACGCCTCTTTTATATCCAGATCATTGACAAATCCTATATATGGGCAGCTAACGACAATGTGATGCGCAAAATCATCGTATATCCTGCCCGAGGTGTTATTTTTGACCGAAACGGCAAGGTATTGGTGCAGAATGAACCTGTGTATGATCTGCTGGTCACACCACGGGAAGCCAAGGATATCGATACAGCTTTGCTATGCCAGCTTATAGACATCGATATAGAAGGCTTCAAAAAACGGATGGAAAAGGCCCGGTCACATTCCCCTTACCGAGCTTCTGTATTTGAAAAACAGCTTGCTGCAACAACCTATGCCCAGCTTCAAGAACACTTATACAAATTCAGGGGTTTTTACGTACAGAACCGTACGGTGAGAAGTTATCCGGACAGTATTGCCCCTCAGGTGCTGGGTTATATCCAAGAAGTGAACGACAAGGATATCGAACGCTCCAAAGGTTTTTACCGACCCGGCGATTATATCGGGGCAAGCGGTATAGAACGCTCCTATGAGGAGCTTCTGCGCGGACAACGGGGCGTCAAAAACCAGATGGTGGATGCCTTGAACCGGCCCAAGGGAGTGTTTATGGATGGAAAGTACGATACCCTGGCCGTTTCGGGTGATGGCTTAATATCTACACTGGACAAGGAACTGCAAGTCTTGGCGGAAAAACTCATGAAAAACAAGATGGGTTCTGTGGTCGCCATTGAACCTTCTACAGGAGAAATCCTGACATTCGTCAGCAGCCCTTCCTATGACCCCAACATGATGGTGGGAAGGCAACGGGGCAATAATTACATGAAACTCCTCAATGACCCCACCAAACCCATGTTCATTCGGCCCATACAGGCCTCCTATCCACCAGGATCGGTTTTTAAAGTTGTTGCAGCCCTCACCGCCCAACAAGCAGGCATGATCAACGAGAGCACCGTTTTTTACTGCCCCGGGGGGTATAGGTATGGCGGAGGCCGTGGTTTCATGCGGTGCACCCACGTCGACGGGGCAACCGATCTCATTAAATCTATACAGCGCTCCTGCAACACCTATTATGGCTATACCTACGCACGCATGATTGATTCCCGGGGTATGCCGACAACCAAAGCCTATGATCTATGGCGGGAAGGCTTGACGAAGTTTGGCTTGGGAAATCCCCTCGGCATCGACCTTCCGAGCGAGAAAGGAGGCTTTGTGCCCGAATCCAGCTACTTTACAAAACAATATGGCAACGAAAAATGGGGTTCAAGCTATACCATTTCCTTATCCATCGGTCAGGGACAGTTAGGTATTACCCCATTACAAATGGCCAATATCATGGCTATTGCGGCTAACCGTGGTTTTTATTATCGCCCGCATTTGGTGAAAGGCATCGGGGAGAAAAAAATAATTCGGAAAGAATACACCGAGAAAATACATGCCGGTGTGGATGAAAAATACTATGCCCCCGTTATCGAGGGGATGAGCCGAGCCGTAAATGTGCCCGGCGGAACCGCTTACAGCGTGCGCATACCAGACATTGAAATGTGCGGAAAAACCGGTACCGTGCAGAATCCCCACGGCGAGAACCATGCCGTATTTTTTGCTTTTGCGCCACGGGAAAATCCGAAAATCGCCATAGCTGTCTTTGTGGAGAATGCCGGATATGGGGGTACTTGGGCCGGTCCGATCGCCAGCATGCTGGTCGAAAAATACCTAAAGGATACCATAACGCTCCCCAAATACATACAAGATCGTATCTACAATGCGAGTTTTATGCCCAAAGTGGAGAAGAAAAAGGAAGAATTGAAAAAGGACAGCACCAAAACAACGAAAGACACGACAAAAGCACAACGAGCCGCAAGTACGAAAGAAGATAAACACGAATATTTTGTACACCATAGCCAGGTAAGGAGACGTCATGAATAAGCTGGGGGAAAAAAACTTCTTTGGACGCATCGATTGGCTCACCATCTTGCTATGGTTTATACTGTGCATCATTGGTTGGTTCAACATCCATGCTGCTGTGCTTGACCCCGAACATCCCGGCCTTTTCAATCTGGCAACGAACTACGGGAAGCAGTCCATCTATATCTTCACCGCCGTGATTATCGGCTTCTGCATCCTGATCATTGATGCAAAATTCTTTATCTCAGCCTCTCCTATTATCTATGTCGTCGTTATTTTACTCCTCATCGCCGTGCTTATCGTAGGGCGCAATGTCGGCGGTAATCAAGCTTGGATCCCCATAGGAAGCTTCAGGTTGCAACCGTCTGAATTTGGAAAATTGGCTACCTGTCTGCTGTTGGCGATGTATCTCAGCACCCAGAGCAACAAAAATCCAAATACCAAAACCTTGCTGATCGGCGCCCTAATCGTACTTGTTCCCGTTGCATTGGTGATGTTGCAACCTGATACGGGATCGGCGTTAGCGTTCTTTGCCCTCATTTTTGTATTCTACCGCGAAGGCTATGTAGGCAATAACCTTCTTCTTTTGGGCGGGTTGGCCATTCTACTGTTTGTATTGGCCCTGTTGGTTAACCAATGGATTTTGATTGGCATACTCCTATTGATCGGCGGATTGCTTGCCTATGCCCTGCGAAAGAAAAGAAAATACCTCATCAATATCGGGATTCTGTTCGTGGCTTGTGCAACCTATATTTTGTGCGTTGATTTTGCTTATGAGCACGTGTTGCAACCCCATCAACGGAACCGCATAGACATTATCTTGGGGAAAATGGACGATCCACGCGGACAGGGGTATAACCTAAACCAATCCAAGATTGCCATTGGTTCAGGACAGCTGTTTGGCAAAGGCTATCTCAATGGTACCCAAACCAAATACAATTTTGTACCCGAACAAAGTACAGACTTTATTTTTTGCACGATCGGCGAAGAATGGGGATTTGTCGGAAGCGTCGTTTTGGTCGGCATTTACCTGACCTTGCTTTTGCGATTGGTGCACCTGGCCGAGAGGCAACGGACCGCATTTGCACGTATCTATGCCTATGGTGTCGCTTCCATCCTATTTTTCCATTTTTTTATCAATATCGGCATGACCATTGGGATTGTTCCTGTCATCGGCATACCCCTGCCATTTATCAGTTACGGGGGGTCTTCCTTGTGGAGTTTCACCATCCTGCTGTTTATCCTTCTCCGTTTCGATTCCAGCCGGAAGGGGTTGAACGGATAATATCGGGACAATTATCATAGCCTCTCAAAATGCTGATACCGCCATTTACAGCATGCTGTTTAACATAGACAGCATGTACTTTAAGCTGTGCAGAGGGCTGTACACGCCATTGTGCTTCCTGCGTGTTTCATACATCCCCTGCAATACCATATACACACCCGCCAACAATCCGTGCAGCCTGTTGCGCAAACCACGCAGTCCCTTGCACAACGCATGGGCAGGGCATAGTGTATCATACACGCAGTTGCAGGTTTTGTGCAGGAGCCACAATGATCTAAACAGCCCCGCGCGTGTCATGCTGCGCCCCCTCCGTGTTCCATATAGGGAGTGCAATAACCCAAACAGCATGCCGTTTGGAACGCTGCCCGACCCAAATACCCGTGTCTATAGCCTTTCTGAAGCCCCCTACGTCCATAACGTATCGCGGAGGACCAATGCCTGATTACGGTTCTTGACATCTAATTTAAGATAGAGGTTGCTCACATGATATTTGGTAGTACTCACGGTAATGAAAAGCTTATCTGCAATTTCTTTGTTCGTCAATCCTTCCCAAATACAGCGCAACACCTCTATTTCCCGTTCCGTGAGGTCATACAGCTCTTTCAATTCTTCCGCTATTTCCTGTTTAGTCCGTAAGTAGGGCATCTCTTTAGCTTGCCCGTTTTCCCTCAATGGGCGCTGGTTGTTAAGGAGTTCCAATTCACGAAGATAGGTATTGAGTGCATTCCGATACCTTTCATTTTCTTCCTGTAGTGCTTTTACCTTAAAAATAATGGCAAAACTAATACTGATAATTTCTATGGCGCTAACCAAGCGTAATACGCCAATATCAAATGAGGCATATTTCGACGGATCTACATAAGCATATAGCACATAGCAGATACCTGTTAACACCACAAGGCTGAAAGACAATACCAAAAAACGGGCGTATACATCCTTGCGGAACCGTCGAATGGCCAAATAAAGTGCTGCAAAAGCAAACACAAAGCAAGATGCCGATACGACGTGAAAAACCAGCAAACTATCCGTCAAGGTCTGTAGCAAAGCGCCCGACAGCAAGATAGCAGATGCCAATAGGTAACCTTTTATGTAAGGACGCAGAACACGTTCCAAGTCCAAAAAATAATATGTAAAGGCCAACGATATGATCGCGGTCACACAGATATTCCAAATCGTAAAATAGTCCATGGTCCATCGCCCGTCCGTCAGATAATAAAACATGCCGTCCTCGTAAAAAAAGGAGAGAAACGTGGTAAACAGAAGCAAACAATAGGCAATAAATCGTTTATCCCGAAAGATCAGGTAAAAGACGATATTGAAGATTACTGACATAAGTGCCAAACCATAATACCATCCTATGCGAAGCATCCGTGACGATTCCAGGCTTACAAATGAATCGCTTTCCCTTATCTCTACCTGCAATGCCCCTCTCAAATCGTGATTCATCAGTAGACAGAAAACCGAATCTTGCGCAACAAAATGATATTGTGGAAAACGTCCCCTAAAACGCTCCGATTGATGGTCGCGGGGCATGTGCAAGAGTTGACCGGCTCGATACAAGTATAGTTCATAATCATATATCCGTGCAGAAGGAACTTGAAACACAACGGACTTACCGCGCACATCAGATGGAATACGGCCGCGAATCCATGTATTTCCTTCACTATCCCGAGCCGTCAGCAAACTTCTATTGCCCGACACCGGCGTAAAGGATAACTGTTCCGGCCTATCAGCTGGGATGCTATCGGTTTGCGCGCATAAAATAAAGCCAGATCCCCAAAAAAGAAAAAAAGGCAAAAGTAAAAGAATACAATATAACGTATTGGTTTTTTTCATTAGTAAACGGCTGTTCGCTAATGACAAAGCTAATTATATTTTGCCGACTTACGACAAGAAGAGGGAAAAAATCGGCAGATCGCCTATACTTTGGTATAGGTGAAAGCCACAATATATTAATTATCAGAAATTTACAAAAAACACACTTAAAAACTGAAAAACTATACTTTGGTACAGGTATAATTTAGGGTTTTGACCATAATTTTGAATAATATCATCCAATAAAACTAAATCAATGAAGCAACTCATATGAAAACAGAAATCGTATCTGTATTAATACTTCTTATCGTTATAAGTATTATACTTGTATGGTGGATCATCGCATGGATAAAAGATAAAGATTCTTGGGGAATGCTGATGGCAATTCCAATACTCTTAACATTACTTATCATTTGGGTAATATGCGGTGACATGGTTTATTCACAAACTGCTCCACCACACCCCTATCAAAAGGAGGACACTAGTACTGTTCTAAAAAATAACGTAACAGATCCGTCGTGGTGATAATCCCTTTCAAGTTCCCGTTTTCAACCACAGGAACAGAGTGAAAACTTTGGTTAGTTAATAGTTCGACAACATCCCTAATACTCGTATCCGGCTCCACGGTGACCAATGCCTTAGCCATAATTTGCGGAACGGAAAACATGTCGTAAACCACCGAATCAATCTCATCCGATTCATTGACATCTGCAAAGCTAATTTTCAATAAATCAGAGTAACTCAATACGCCTACTAGCTTATCTCCCTCTACTACGGGCAGGTGGCGTAAGTTATGCTGTTTAAACAATCTCTCCGCGTCATACAAACTGTCCTTCGGTGTCAAGGTAATCAAGTCTGTAGTCATGATCTGGGATACTGGAACGCGCTTTTTCATGGCATATCTATTTTTTATGTTAGCAATATATGTTCATCACTTTTCTATTCCCAATATCGCCTTATTATACATCTCATCACATCACGTCTATTACAAAAAAAGATGATTGATATCATCTTTTGATCCAAC
>JBEBRE010000133.1:0-7680 GCA_040394995.1 Sphingobacterium wenxiniae | reverse complement strand
CCGATCAATTCTGATTCTGCTTCGGGAATATCAAAAGGGGCTCTGTTGCATTCTGCTAACGAAGCAATAAAGAAAATCACGTACACCACCAATAGATGCGGTGCTTGGAAGATATGCCAAGCCAAGATGCCTCCCACTTCTGTCACGTCCCAAAAACCCATGAAATAAATGGTTTCCGGAGACCGGATACCCTGCAAAAAGGCAATGTCATTGAGGTTAAGCGTTTGGGCAATCATGACGGCTGCGATTAACGATAAGCCAACAGGAATTTCGTAGGAAACCATTTGCGCAATGGCACGAATAGATCCCAATAATGAATATTTATTGTTGGAACCCCAGCCAGCCATGAGGATTCCTATAGCGTCTATGGCGACTACAGCCATTATAAAAAACAGTCCTGTATGGGTGTTTGCCGGGATGAAGTCGGGTGCCCAAGGCACGACGCTGAAACCGATAAATACAGCAATAAAGATGATGATAGGCGCTAAGGCAAATAGTATCTTGTCCGCTGCTGATGGGGTGATGAATTCTTTTTGAATTAATTTTAGGATGTCGGCAATGGTTTGCACTAAACCATATTTTCCTGTTTCCATAGGACCGAGCCTATCTTGCACAAATCCGGCTATTTTACGCTCCGCATATACGGCAAATAGCGTAAAACCCGCAATAAACGCAAATATTGCAACAGGTACAATGATATAGATAATCAGGTCGGCCAATCTCTCTTTTTAGAACAATTCTTAATTGGATGCAAACATACGGAAAACGAAACAAAAGAAATAGTTTTTTGATAAAATATACTGATTTGGCAGCATATTAACCTTTGGGTTTTTAAACCTTTTGGTATTTCAGATGTGTTATAGATATAACAGGTAATATTTATATGGGAAAGTTAACATTTGGGTATGTATTAGCCATTATTTTTACGATGAGCGGTTGTGTAGCACATAAATCAGGGGCATCCAAAGAAATTGACATTGTCGGTAAAAAATGGCAGGTAGTAGAGTTGAGTGGTCAGCCGGTAGCTGAAAAAATTAATGGGAAAATGCCCTATTTGGAATTGTTGAAAGAAGAAGGCCGATATGCGGCCAGTGGAGGTTGTAACGGCATTGGCGGTTCCTATACCTTAAGCAAGAAGAATGGTATTTCGTTTTCGCTCGGCATATCGACGATGATGGCCTGTACGGATATGAGTGCGGAGCAAGGACTAAAAGCTGTATTTAAGGATGCAAAATCATATACGGTAGATGGAGAAGCTTTGACGTTGCAGAATGAGCAAGGCCAAACAATAGCAAAGTTTAAACAGATGCAAGAGTAGTTTAAACATATACAAGCCCAAAATGCGCCATTTTTATGACGCCCATAAATCACGTGTTATATTGAGCTTGCCGAAACCTGCCTGCCACTGATAAGGGTGTAATCTGTGAGACGACCATCTCACGGATAAGCGTATCCAATATACGCATGTTTGAGCTTGGGATCCGAAAGATAGCTGTACATTTTCGGATAATTAACAAGATGCAATCCGTATTTTAGGCCTTCTTTTACTACATATCCCGTGAGCGATTCCACTTCGGTTTTGCCCTTGTTGCTACGGAAATCGGAGTGCATGGACGCCGTAGAATCTTCGGGAGCGCTATTGAACAATTGTAGTGCTTTTTCCTTGATGTTGTCCGTTAACCTTATTCTTTTTGCTTCGGCCAATAGGCAGACTTCGTCAATTAGCTGTTCCAGGTCTGACAGGCAATTAGGATCGGCTTTGAGCTGGCCAAAATTTTTATCGTAAAAAGAGGTTGCTGTAGCCACTGCCGAGATAAAGATAAACTTCTCCCAAATCGCTTTCCAGATATTATCGGTCAATCGGGCATCAATCTGTGCCTCCTCCAACAGAGATGCCAATTTGTTTACGCGCCGGTCTTCCCGTCCCTGTAACCCGAAATGTATTGTCTGAAAATGGCTGAAACGTTCAATTACTCCCGGTGCAACCAAGCGGGAAATGATATTGGCACAACCTTCGGCAACGAGATTGTTTGGAAAAATATGCTCGATCCGTTCCTTGTTGTTTACGCCATTGAGCAAAGGAAGGAAGACCGTTTTTTCACCAACGGTAGGACGAAGTTGGAGGAGCGTTTCTTCCAGATCATAGCTTTTGGTACAGAGAATAATATAGTCCGATAACCCAAAATCTGATGGATCATCAGAGACTATGGAGGGAACGGTGGTGAATTGCCCTTGGGGAGACTTTATACGCAACCCCTCGGATGTAAGGGTAAGCAAATTTTGGCCTCTTGTCATGAAGCATACGGATGTTTGTGCACTTCCCTGAAAGGTTTTAGACAATAGGCCTCCAAAATAACCTCCTACGGCTCCAATGCCGACGATAAGTATGTTTGCCATAAACCGACTTTTAGATGTAATGAAAAGATAAGGTGTAAGGCAAATCTACAAAGCAAAAATTAAAATCGTATAATTTCTTTTGTGAAAATACGTGCATATTTTAAATGATAAAGCAAATAAAAAAAGCGCTTTATGAATTATGATAACTAAAAATCATCTTTATTCTATCTCTTTTTGAGAACTATTAATCGTTTTAGCATGAAAATAAAGACATGATTTGATTCGGATTGTTTGGTAAAAATATTACCTTTAAGCCCTAAATAACTTTTTATAGAAATGCGAAGATACCTTATCCCGACCGTATTGATGATTCTTCCTTGCTTGGTTCACGCCCAAGGGCTCATCCGCTATGTTGATCCGATGATTGGAACAGCGAAGATGGGACATACCTTTCCGGGGGCGAGCGTACCTTTTGGTGCTGTGCAGTTGAGTCCGGATACCGATACGGTTTCCTATGAGTTGGACGGAAAATACAATCCTGAAGTGTATACTTTTTGTGCGGGTTACCGCTATCAGGATCCGACGATCGTTGGCTTCAGCCATACCCATTTCAGTGGCACGGGACATTCGGACCTGGGCGATTTCCTCGTCATGCCGACTGCCGGAAAGCTGCAATTGAATCCGGGAACAGCCGACAAACCGGAAACCGGTTTTCGATCCAAATACAGTCACGATAATGAACATGCGGAACCCAATTATTATAGTGTACTGTTAGAGGACCACCAGATAAAGGCCGAATTGACCACCAGCACGCGTGTGGGATTCCATCGGTATACGTTTCCCAAAAAAGAAGAAGCCCACATCATCTTGGACCTAATGTCAGGTATTTATAATTATGAAGACAAGAATGTTTGGACGGTAGTGCGGGTGCTGAATGACAGCACACTCACCGGCTATCGCCAAACCAACGGTTGGGCCAGAACCCGAACAGTCTATTTTTCCATGACTTTTTCCAAGCCTTTTAAATCGTACGGAAGCCAAAACTTTGAAAAAAGACAGGCTTATCGCGGATTTTGGCGTAAGTTCAATCAAAATGATAACTTTCCCGATTTAGCTGGCAAACAATTGCGTATGCATTTTGACTTTGATGTGGAAGCGGGAGAGCAGGTCATGGTTAAATTGGCACTTTCGCCGGTAAGCATGTCGGGAGCAACGGCTAATTTGATCGCCGAAATTCCGCATTGGGATTTCGACCGGACCAAGGTCGAAGGTCAACAACTTTGGGAAAAGGAACTGGGCAAGATACAGGCGAAGCTTCCCTCGGAAAAGGACTATGTCAACTTCTATACCGCGATGTACCATGCAGCATTGATGCCTACTGTATATATGGATGTAGATGGCAAATACAGAGGATTGGACTATGAAATTCATCAGGCAAATGGCTTTACGCATTACACGTCATTCTCTTTATGGGATACCTTCCGGGCTTTCCACCCTTACATGAATTTGTTGAATCCGACCCGCAATGCGGATATGGTACAGAGCATGATGGAGCATTATAAGCAAAGTAACCTAAACATGTTGCCGATATGGTCACATTATGCCAATGATAACTGGTGTATGAGTGGTTACCACAGTGTTTCGGTGATTGCTGATGCCATTATAAAAGGTGTGTATGCAGGAAATGCGGAAGAAGCGTTGGAAGCCTGCGTTGCTACCGCCAACCAGAGAAGATATGAAGGCATAGGTGAATATATCGATCGGGGATATATTCCTGCTGAAACCAATGGCACATCGGTTTCCAATACCTTGGAGTATGCTTACGACGATTGGTGTATTGCGATGCTGGCGAAGCATCTTGGTAAAACCGATGTTTATAATACGTTTATAAAGCGTGCTGAAAATTGGCGCAATATGTATGACGGCAGTATCGGTTTTATGCGCCCAAGGCTGAAAGATGGTGCCTTTAAAAAGGAGTTTGATGTGCTGGACACACATGGACAAGGCTTCATTGAAGGAAATACGTGGAATTATAGCTTATATGTGCCGCACAATCCCGAGGAGCTGATGAAAACCATGGGCGGAGAGAAACGTTTTGTGACTTATTTGGATTCGTTGTTTACCATGCATTTGCCCGATGAATTTTTTGCCCATACCGAAGACATCACCCGCGAAGGTATTATCGGAAATTATGTACATGGCAATGAGCCGGCGCATCACGTGGCTTATTTGTACAACATCACCAAACAGCCCTGGAAAACCCAGGAGCGAATCAGAATGATTTTAGAACATCAGTATGATAATGGCGCCGATGGCTTGCGTGGAAATGACGATTGTGGACAGATGAGTGCTTGGTATTTATTTAGCAGTTTGGGCTTTTATCCTGTTTCTCCGGGCTCGGATGAGTATTGGATCGGTAGCCCATTGGTACACGAGGCTGTGGTGCATCTTGAAAATGGAAAAACCTTTACTGTAGAGAGCATTAATCCAGGATCGAAAAACATATACGTACAGAAGATTGTTTTGAATGGGAAGCCATTGAATGGCTTGCGCCTAAAGCATGCAGATATTGCAAATGGAGGTAAAATCCAATTTTATATGGGAAGCAAGAAAGGGAAATAAATAGGAGTGGAGACGCACAATTGTGCGTCTCCACTCCATTGTTGCTATTTCAAATCAAATCTGTCCAAGTTCATGACCTTGGTCCAAGCTGCCACAAAATCCTTTACGAATTTATGCTGTGCATCAGCGCTTGCATAGACTTCTGCTACAGCCCTTAGTTCGGCGTTGGATCCGAATACCAGATCGGCACGTGTCGCCGTCCACTTGAGGTCATGGGTGCCTCGATCATAACCTTCGTAGATTTCCTTGTCTTCGGACTGTGCTTGCCATTTCGTGCCCATATCCAAGAGATTGATGAAGAAGTCGGTCGTCAGCGAACCGGGCCTTGTTGTGAATACCCCATGTTTAGAACCATCGTAATTCGTATCCAGCACGCGTAGCCCGCCAATAAGCACGGTCAGTTCAGGTGCCGTCAACGTCAGTAGCTGTGCTCTGTCAATGAGAAAAGCCTCTGTGGATGTCGCATACTTTGTTTTTAGATAATTACGGAATCCATCTGCTTTAGGCTCCAGATAGGTGAACGATTCCACATCCGTTTGCTCCTGCGTGGCGTCAGTTCTGCCCGGCCAGAAAGGAACGGTAATGTTAACGCCAGCAGCTTGCGCTGCTTTTTCTACGGCCGCATTGCCACCCAATACGATCAGATCTGCAAGAGATACTTTTTTATTGCCGTTTTGCGCATTATTAAAAGTGAGCTGGATATTTTCCAACACGTCCAATACTTTAGCCAATTGTGCAGGATTGTTTACCTCCCAATCTTTTTGTGGTGCCAAACGTACGCGTGCACCATTGGCACCGCCGCGTTTGTCACCTCCGCGGAAAGTGGAGGCAGAAGCCCAAGCCGTAGATACCAGTTCGGATATGCTGAGACCAGTAGCCAGTATTTGGGATTTCAAAACATGAGCATCGTTTTCGTCGATAAGCTCATGATCCACGTCAGGGATAGGATCCTGCCAGACAAAAATTTCTTCAGGCACTTCGGGTCCTAGGTAACGGGATCTTGGTCCCAGATCACGGTGCGTCAATTTGAACCATGCGCGGGCAAAAGCGTCGGCAAACTGATCTGGATTTTCCAAGAAGCGTCTAGCGATTTTCTCATATTCGGGGTCAAACCGTAGCGCTAGATCAGTTGTCAACATGGAAGGAGCGTGCTTTTTATTGGGGTCGTGTGCATCTGGCACGGTGTTGGCGCCCATGCCATGCTTGGGTATCCATTGATGTGCGCCTGCGGGGCTTTTAGTCAGTTCCCACTCGTAGCCAAACAAGTTCCATAGGAAATTGTTGGTCCATTTAGTTGGAGCGGAGGTCCAGGTGACTTCCAATCCGCTGGTGATGGTATCGCTTCCTCTACCTGTGCCGTAGCTGTTGTGCCAGCCCAATCCCTGTGCTTCCAGATCTGTTGCTTCAGGTTCTGGCCCTACGTGGTCTGCCGGAGCGGCACCATGTGTTTTCCCAAAGGTGTGTCCGCCAGCAATGAGCGCAAGAGTTTCCTCATCATTCATTGCCATCCGCTTGAAAGTGTCACGGATATCGTAGGCAGCTTTGATGGGGTCTGGATTGCCGTCAGGCCCTTCGGGGTTTACGTAGATGAGGCCCATCTGTACGGCGGCAAGCGGGTTTTCCAAATCACGGCTATGTGTTTTCCCATCGGCCTCGTCATCGGATACGAGCACGCCATGGGCTTCCTCTACACCTTCAGAGCCACGTCCATAACGCTTGTCGCCACCTAACCAGTTTGTTTCGCTGCCCCAGTATACATCCTCATCGGCATGCCATACATCTTCACGTCCGCCTGCGTATCCTAGGGTCTTAAAGCCCATGGATTCCAAAGCTACGTTTCCTGTCAGGATGAATAGGTCTGCCCAAGAAATCTTGTTGCCATATTTCTGCTTGATAGGCCAGAGTAGTCGCCGTGCTTTGTCGAGACTTACGTTGTCAGGCCAGCTGTTCAAAGGAGCAAAACGTTGCTGTCCTCTTCCAGCACCACCACGACCGTCCTGAATGCGGTACGTACCGGCACTGTGCCAGGCCATACGGATAAAAAGCGGACCATAATGCCCAAAATCTGCCGGCCACCAGTCTTGGGAGTCTGTCATTAGGTCGTGGAGGTCTTTTTTCAATCCTTCATAATCCAAACTCTTGAATGCTTCGGCATAATTAAAGCCTTCGTCCATCGGATTTGTGAGTGATGAATGCTGGCGCAGGATATGGAGGTTTAGCCTCTTTGGCCACCAATCACTGTTTCGGGTGCCGTCACCGGCAACAGGTGCTGTTTTTTCCTTTTTCAATTGTCCTCCGTTGTGGAAAGGACACTTGCTGAGATCATTGCTGTTATTTTCCATGATTATTTATGTGTTATTTTTCTTTCTCTTCTCTTCATTCGTTAACATACTTTTTCAGAGCTTTGTTCCGTCTTTTCCAAAGATATGGCTAAAAGATACTCTTCGTCTATCTATAATGTCGATGGGTTATCAGAAAAACCTATAAGGTGCCAAACTTTATAGGTTTGATTGATGAAAAATATTTTGTCATAACCTTTTGCAATTCAAAAACTTCTTATTATCTTTGCCCCTCGTTTGGTCACGAAGCTGTGCTTTGTGGCCGACGAAAATAAATGTTACGTTAATGCTTCCAACTTACTAACAAACATTTAATAATTAAATTCAAAAACAAAATGGCAAAAGAAGTCAGTGCGTTAGTAAAATTACAAGTTAAGGGCGG
>JBEBRE010000132.1:0-7701 GCA_040394995.1 Sphingobacterium wenxiniae | reverse complement strand
GTAAAAATGTAACCAATGTTATCAGCACGAGATTTCATTGGCTTTTTTAAGCCATTAGTCCTGTTGACAATTGTGCCAATGCTGGCGTCTGAAGAATGCCTAATAGTGGATAATGAAAGGAAATATAAGTATATAATCAACTGAAAAAAGTTTCGCTTATAGTCATTATATCCACAAATCGCCAATGCAATTACCCCACTGCCAACACAGACATATATAACGGTATTGATGTCAAACAATTCATTATATAAGCATTATCTATGCAATAATCCCTCGAATAATGATAAGTTTTTTCTATTTTGCCACCTTTTAAATAAAATTAACCAATAACAGATGCGAGAGATAATAGATAATGCGAATAATATTGTTTGGAGTGATGCCTTAGTTTATTTATGTCTTGCGACAGGTGTCTACTTTACCTTCCGATTCGGCGTACCACAAATAAGATATTTAAAAGAGATGGTGAAATTACTCTTTTCAGGGGGAAGTTCATCTAAAGGTATATCGTCTTTCCAGGCGTTTTCCCTCGCTATATCCGGACGGGTAGGTACCGGAAACATAGCTGGAGTAGCTACAGCTATCGCGATGGGTGGCCCGGGAGCCGTCTTCTGGATGTGGGTCATCGCCTTTTTGGGGAGCTCCTCCGCCATAGTCGAGGCTACTCTTGGGCAGATGTACAAAGAAGTTAAAGATGGTCAATACAGAGGAGGGCCTGCATTTTATATACAGAAGGGCCTGCGCTCTAAAGTATTTGCATGGACTTTTGCGATAGTCACCATTGTCAGCACGGGATTTCTTTTGCCCGGCGTACAAAGCAACAGCATAGCCTTAGCGTCTACCGCGTCTTTTGGTATATCCGGGCAGGTTATAGGTTTCATATTAGCCGCGCTGTTAGGCATTATTATTATCGGAGGTGTCAGACGTATCAGCCGGGTTGCGGAATTCGTCGTTCCATTTATGGCCGGAGCCTATATCCTGATGGCATTGGTAATTATTGCCATGAATGTCCAAAAGATACCTGAAGTGCTGAGCCTGATCGTTCGGTCAGCTCTTCAGATGGATGCCGCATTTGGAGGAATTGTTGGTATGGCTATTTCTTGGGGTGTAAAGCGGGGAATATACAGTAATGAGGCCGGACAAGGGACAGCACCTCATGCGGCCGCGGCAGCGGAAGTATCCCATCCGGTCAAGCAAGGTTTGGTACAAGGCTTTTCCGTTTATGTCGATACGTTATTTGTCTGTACCGCTACCGCATTTATGATTTTGTTTACAGGTCAGTATAATGTCGCACATCCAGATGGCGGATTTATTGTAGAAAATCTCCCAAATGTGCAAGCAGGGCCCGAATTTACCCAGTATGCTGTCGCACACCATTTCCCTTTGATCGGAGGTGTATTTGTAGCATTGGCCTTGTTCTTTTTTGCTTTTACAACGATTATGGCCTACTATTACATTGCAGAGACCAATGTCAGTTTTATTGCCGGAAAGTATAAAGGGACTGTCCTGATTTGGATACTGCGCATATTGATCCTCATATCTGTTTATATCGGATGTGTCACCACCGCAGAAGCGGCATGGACTTTAGGAGATATTGGAGTTGGTCTGATGGCCTGGCTCAACCTTATCGCCATTCTACTGCTACACAAAAAAGTGCTGGTGGTATTTAAGGATTATACGACGCAAAGAAAAGAAAATCGGGATCCAATCTTTGACAATACCAAATACAACTTTCCAAATATGGATATCTGGAATAAGGACAGTACGGCGAATACAAAATAACTGTTATTATCGATATGGCTCAATTGATCAATATTACGGTCTTCAAAAATTTTTTTAAGTCCAGCAATGCAGGAGGTATACTCCTGTTTATCTGCGTTGTCATTTCGATGATTATTGCCAATACGTCCTGGGCTAATGGGCTTCAGGCCCTATTGGATTACCCGTTGGGTCTTGAAAACGAGGCCGTACATCTTCGCTATTCAGCCCTGCTCTGGATTAATGACGGACTGATGGCCATTTTCTTCTTACTCGTTGGCCTGGAGATCAAACGAGAAATCGTGGAAGGAGAATTATCTTCGCCAAAGAAAGCTTCTTTACCCATACTCTGTGCTGTAGGTGGAGCAGTTGTCCCGGCGTTGATCTATTTAAGCCTGAATGCCGGAAAAGACACCGCTGGAGGGTGGGGAATTCCAATGGCGACAGATATCGCATTTGCTCTGGCTGTTATTAATCTATTGGGCAACCGCGTGCCAAGTAGCTTAAAGATTTTTTTGGCAGCATTGGCTATTGTTGATGATCTCATCGCTATTTTGGTCATCGCGTTTTTTTATTCATCAGGGATCGAGACGACCTACCTGCTATATGCAGGTGTAGGAATGGCCGTGCTCATCATCATGAACAGGATGAATATCCAAAATCCATACCTTTATTTAATTCCCGGCGTATTCGTCTGGTATTTTGTACACCATTCGGGGATACATGCCACGATCGCAGGTGTAATGGTCGCGATGACAATCCCAACTAATGATACGGACGTAGAGTCTCCTTTAGAAAGGTTAGAGCACGCCATTGTAAAACCCGTCAACTTCATCATCATCCCTTTATTTGCATTTGCCAATACAAATATAACCTTAAAAAGCGAGATGCTTCATGGGCTGACCGCACCGCTTGGTCTGGGGATTACTTTGGGTTTATTGGTCGGAAAACCTATCGGGATTTTGTTGACATCCTTTATCTGTACAAAAATGAAATTAAGTACGTTACCTGTTGGTAGTACATGGAAACATATCTTGGGTGTAGGGCTATTGGCGGGAATTGGCTTTACCATGTCTATCTTCATCGCCATCCTATCTTTCGATGATGCGCTACACATAGCAGAGGGTAAGCTGTCTATTCTGCTGACATCTTTATTGGCAGGGGTTCTAGGTTTCTTGTTTCTAAAGTCTGATAAGGTATATCGATAAAAGTACGACCGCAACCTATTTATTCATAGCTAGATGCGAAATAAAAACAATCGGCACGATACAGATCGGTAATAGATAGTATGGATACTGCGATGTTGGGTTGATCAGCACCAAAAAGCTGGATAAGTAAAGGGGAAGATAGAATCGCTTTGAATTGTTTAAATCCTAAAATATATTTATGAAATCAGGGCAACCAACGCCTGATAATAGTTTCCCAATAAAATGCTGTCACCGTTTAGATACAGGTATGGTTCTATCAGCTCCAATTCCATTAACTCAAAGGAGTTGTTTATCACAACACCATCCACTCGTGCATAAAGCGTAGGACACGGTAAGCTCTTTAAGTATGCTCCTGCCTGTTCGATGTGCAGCGGATTCGGCGCAGGGTAACTGATACTGCCACCGTGATAGTGCTGCACCCTAAAATCGTCCTGTCTGGGTGTCTTTAATGAGCAATGGCTGTATTTACCGTTAAAGAACAAAAATGACCATTCCCCATTTTTAATTTCTTCTACAAAAGGTTGCACAATGTAATCGTCCGCCTTTAAAAGTTGACTGATTTCTTCTGTGCGTTCTTTCAAGTTGATTCTATCCACGGTTACGGTATGCTGCGCTCCTGCGCTTACACAGGGTTTCACCACCAACTTATCTGCACCAAATAATTCAAAGAAACGACCGTCAAAGGCGGAACCTTTATTAAGGTATTCGGCAGGAATTACAGGAAGTCCCTTTTGTGCAATGTCTTTCAGGTATTTTTTGTGGCTGTTCCATTTGATGATTTCCACAGGGTTTAATACCTTTATTTTTAATTTTTCCAATTCATCCAACCAGTTCAAAAACTCGGTCAGGTGGTTGTGATAATCCCAAGGGGATTTAATGACTGCTACATCAAAGCTTTTCCAATCTACGTTTTCATCATTCCAAATTGCAGGAACAACATTTAATCCTTTGCCTGTCAAAAATGCTATAAGGTCTGTATCTTCGTCATTGGTAACCCCTTGTGCAAACTTTTCCTGTTTTTTATAACTTACTATTGCAATCTTCATTATGCTATTTCGTTATTTTTTATTTAGCAAATTTCTTTGTTCCTGCCAAGCACAGGGATACCCGACACTAACGGCTAACATTCCAATACTTACTGTCCTGCGATGGTCGTTAAGTATTGACCAATAGGGTTTATAATAATTTTGCTAACTTCGCAAAAATAAGCAACAGCACGTGGGTATTCAAGAAATTATAGAAAGATATACACAAAGTCAACAGGTCAAAGCACTAACAAAATCCGTACAAGGCAAAAACCCCAAAATACAGCTAAAAGGCTTAATAGGCTCATCAGATGCCGTGGTTGCAGCCGCCAGTTACACGTTACAAGAAAGACCTTTTGTCTTTATTCTACCTACCCATGAGGATGCATCTTATTTTTTAAGCGATTTAGAAAGCATCCTCGATAAACAAATTCTGTTCTTTCCGGCTTCCTTTCGAAAGGCTTTTGAGTTTACACAGACCGATGCAGCCCATGTCCTACAACGTGCCGAAACGCTAAGCGCGCTAAACCATGCATCCGAGCTGCCGAAAATGGTGGTGACGTATCCCGAAGCTATCGCCGAGAAGGTCATTAATCGGGAAGATCTGGAAAAAAACACACTCAGCATTACACAAAACACCAAACTCAGCATCGATTTCATCAACGAGTTTTTATACGAATACGATTTTGAACGAGTGGATTTTGTCTATGAACCCGGACAGTTTGCCATCCGGGGAGGTATTGTGGACATTTTTTCCTTTTCCAACGATTTACCTTACCGCATCGAGTTTTTTGGTGATGAAATTGAAAATATCCGCACATTTGATGTTGAGAGCCAGCTCTCCGTCAACAAGATTCATACCGTCACCATTGTACCAAATGTGCAAGCCAAATTTCTGAGCACTAACCACATTTCCTTATTGGAATACATCGACAGGGATAGTGTCATTTGGATAAAGGATGTACAGTTTACATTAGACCTTTTGCAGGATGGGTATAAAAAAGCTTCCGATTTTTGGAAAGCCCTTCCTGAAAAAGACATCAAGGCCAATACCGATTGGGTTGACCCTCGTGTCACCTTCACGACTGACCGTGTCTTTGGAGAAATGCTGTTCGACTTCCCGAACATCGAGTTTGGAAAACAATTTTATTACAAGGCTGATGAGGTCATATCATTCGATATACATCCCCAGCCTTCTTTCAACAAGGATTTCGGTCTGTTGATCCACAATTTCAAGGAAAACGAAAAAAAGACCATACAGAATCTGATTTTTTCAGACTCGACCAAACAGATGGAGCGTATTTTCAGCATTTTGGAGGATATGGACAAGTCCATCACGTTTACACCTATCCACCGTGCTTTGCGCGAGGGCTTCCGCGATGATGAACAGAAATTGGCTTGTTATACCGACCACCAGATTTTTGATCGATACTACAAATACAAACGTAAAAAAGGCTATGAACGTTCGCAGGCCATTACGCTCAAAGAACTCCGTGACCTCAAACCCGGCGATTACATTACCCACATAGACCACGGTGTAGGCAAATATGCCGGACTGGAAAAAGTAGAAGTCAACGGCAAGACGCAAGAGATGATTCGTTTGGTATATGCAGACAATGATCTGCTCTATGTGAATATCAATTCGCTGAACCGCATCTCTAAATATTCTGGCAAGGAAGGTACTGTTCCCAAAATGAACAAGCTGGGAACAGACGCCTGGGACAAGCTGAAAAAAACGACCAAACGCAAAGTGAAAGACATTGCCCGCGACCTGATCAAGCTATACGCCAAGCGTAAAGCACAGACCGGGAATGCCTTTAGTCCTGATACGTATCTGCAAAACGAACTGGAAGCTTCTTTCTTGTACGAGGACACGCCCGATCAGGAAAAAGCAACCAATGATGTCAAACGCGATATGGAATCTCCCCACCCTATGGATCGGCTGGTATGCGGGGATGTAGGCTTTGGCAAAACCGAGGTCGCCATTCGTGCCGCCTTTAAGGCGGTAGCCGATAGCAAACAAGTAGCTGTTTTGGTCCCTACAACCATCTTAGCGCTTCAACACTATCGCACCTTCAGCGAACGGCTGAAAGGGCTTCCGGCCAACATCGACTACATTAATCGTTTTAAGTCTACCAAGCAGATCAAAGATACCTTAGCCCGATTGGCGGAAGGCAAGATCGATATCATCATCGGTACGCATCGTTTGGTCAGTAAAGACGTGAAGTTTAAAGATCTTGGTTTAATGATTATCGATGAAGAACAGAAGTTTGGCGTATCGGTGAAGGAAAAGCTGAAGGTCATGCGAGCCAACGTGGACTCCCTAACCTTGACCGCAACACCCATTCCCCGAACACTGCATTTCTCACTGATGGGTGCACGCGATTTGAGCATCATCTCCACACCGCCACCCAACAGACAACCCGTACAGACAGAGTTGCACGTGTTCAATGAAAACCTTATCCAAGAAGCCATTTCCTTTGAACTGGATCGGGGCGGACAAGTGTTTTTTATCCATAACCGTGTGGCCGACCTCAAACAATTGGGGGCTATGATTCAAAAGTTGATACCTCATGCCAGAGTGGGCATTGCCCACGGGCAATTAGAAGGCGATGACCTGGAAGACGTCATGTTAAAATTCATCGACCACGAATTTGATGTATTGGTGGCTACTACTATCATTGAAGCGGGGTTGGATATCCCGAACGCGAACACCATTATTATTAACCACGCGCATATGTTTGGACTGAGCGATCTGCACCAAATGCGTGGACGCGTGGGTCGATCCAATAAGAAAGCATTCTGCTATCTGTTAAGCCCTCCTTTGTCAACGTTGACCAACGAAGCCTACAAACGCCTTTCGGCATTGGAAGAATTCTCCGAGCTGGGTTCGGGCTTTAATGTGGCCATGCGCGATTTGGATATCCGTGGGTCTGGCAACCTGTTAGGCGCAGAGCAATCGGGCTTCATTGCCGAGATTGGTTTTGAGATGTACAACAAGATTTTGGACGAAGCGGTGCAGGAACTCAAAGAAGACGAATTTGGGGAATTGTTTGCCGATGATCAAAATCGAAAATATGTTAATTTCACGCAAATCGACACGGATTTAGAGGTGATGATCCCAGATGAATATGTCACCAACATCGGTGAACGGTATAATCTATACAACGAAATTGCAAGGCTTGAAAACGAGGAAAAGTTGGCCACTTTTGAGAAGGAACTCGAAGATCGATTCGGCCCCATTCCCATCCCGGTATACGAACTGTTTAATACCCTGCGCTTGCAATGGTTGGGCAAAAAAATCGGATTCGAGAAAATCTCCTTCAAGAAGAATACATTGAAAGGTTATTTTGTAAATAATCCGAAGTCAAGCTATTTTGAATCCGATCAATTCGGGAAGGTGTTGGCGTTTGTACAGAACCACGCAACCATCTCTAACCTCAAAGAAGTAAAAGGGCAATTACGTTTGGCACTTAGCAACGTTAATAGCATTGACTATGCCCTGCATTTATTGCAACATATGGTGTAAGGGTTTGTTATTATTGAGGGAGATACCTTGAATACCTCCCAAACCGATGTATACACATAGTAGTCGGCACATGTAAGTATTTTCTTTTTGCTCTGAGAGGCAAAATAATAGGTCGTGTCATTGATAAAGGGAGGTTTAAATTAGATACTTTGTTTGCCCTCAAGCCGGGCAGGCTCTTACTTGG
>JBEBRE010000131.1:0-7727 GCA_040394995.1 Sphingobacterium wenxiniae | reverse complement strand
TTTTTGCCTGAGGCCGGCATTCCAATGCCCGCCCGGCGCCCCCTTCCCTCGCGGTTGGGACTGCAAAAGTAGAAACTTTTTCCTATTCATCGCAAGCGATAACGTTTTTTTTTCTAAAAAAAACACAAACGCTTGTATTGCAACAGGATATTTTTCAATACCACAAGAAAAATCTATTTTCTAAATACCCAAAACTTCTGCAGTACAAAGTTGAATCCCAAGGACACCACGATCTCGACAAGCAACTTAGAAACTAGAAAATGCCAGATCCATACGTTTACCAACAGGTAAATTCCCCATGATTTCAACACGATGCTCCCCCCCACAACTATAACGAATTTCCACAGCTGGCTTTCCACCGAAGAGGTTGTGCTGTCAAAGGACCAATAGCGATTAATCGTAAAATTAACGACTGCGCCTAAGCTACCACTAATTACATTGGAAAAAGGCGCCGACATTTCCAACACCTTATAACAAAAAGTATAAATCCCCAAATCGCACATGCCTCCCACAAAGGCAGACAACTGTGCTTTCAGAAATTCTTTCTGCTTGAACGACATGACTCGCTTATTTTTCTTCCTCAGCTATTTTTTGTTTAGCCAACTTTTCCTCTTTGTCTTTCGCATCTCCCAATGCCAACAGTTTCAGTGTATCACCAATATTGATTAAGAATAACGAAGCACAAATAAACATCACACTATAGTTAATAGATCCTTTCACCAACACTTCCAAAATCAGCACCAAACAGATGATAACCCGAATCTCCGTTGGCCCCAATAGCCCCGCATCAATTGTATACTTATCCGTAATCCGATACCGCAGTTGCGAAATAATCATGGCCCATCCATATAATGCCACTAAGGCGAATCCCAAATATTTAAAGTCGCCAACGGTGTACAATATATAGCCTAAACCAATAAAAACAGTGCTTACCCAATCCATTACAATATCCAACGCAAAACCATACCATTTCCGGGATTTATTTCTGTAATACGCAATACGTCCATCCAATGAATCTCCAAACCACTGCACGAAAAAACCCGGAATAGCCAACAACAATAAATCTCTATCGACATATTCTGCCAATAAAAAACTACCTAAAATCATCAACGATCCAAAAAAACCGATAGCCGTTAACCCATCCGACGAAATCCAATTAGGAATCCTAGGCACTAAATAGGATATCAGTTTCTGTTCGGGGTTACTTAAGATATTTGTCCTTTTTCGATCTTGAAAAAGCTTTTTATTTATTTTTTGACTCATTATAACGTCGTTATAACCAATTATTTTCTTTATACCACAGAAGGCTTTCCCTTAATCCTTCTTCTAAATTGTATTTCGGCTCAAAGCCTAAAATGCGCTTTGCCAATGAAATATCACAGCCCCAATTTTGAGCGGTTAATTCTTTCAATCGCTCCGGGTATATGACCGGACTTTTAGCGGAGCCTTTATATAGCCACTGCGAAAAAACAGCCATTTTTTCCACAACAGCATAAGGAACATGAATCCGCAACAGCTTTTTACGAACAATCTTCTTAAAAAGGTCTGCCATCTCGTATCGTGAATACACACTGCCATCTGTCACATTGAAGATCATTAAACCTTCCTGAGGTTGTACACAGGCTTCTAACAACACGTCTACCAAATCCTCAACATAAATAAAGGAAAGCTTCTGTGGGGAACGGCCTATATAGGCATCCAATCCCTTATTCATCATATCAAAGAGGATGAATAAATCTTTTTCCCGAGGACCGTATACGGCTGTAGGCCTTACAATAGTAATAGACTTATCCGCAAATTTTGACCGAAGCATTTCTTCCGCGACTCGCTTGCTCCTACCATATACCGTCACAGGATGATAAGGTTCCGATTCATTTATCAAAGGCGCATCATAGGCAACAGGCCCAATAGCCGCTAGACTACTGACAAAAACAAATCGTAAAGGAGGGGATTGTGCCTGAAAGGCGGCTTGTGCTAAATCTGCTGTATATTCGGCGTTGACACAACGCATCTCATCTTCCGATTTTGCCTTAGTCAACGCAGCGGCATGAATCACATATGCGTATTTCTCTTTGTCGAATAGATTTTTCAAATCATCGACATCGCCAAAGTTGGGATAAACAAATTGATGGACATAACTGGCGATATCTTGCACTTTGCTCGAACGACGAACAGCTGCATGCACTTCAAACCCCAACTTAAAAGCCCTTTCAACAAGATGGCTTCCCACAAACCCACTCGCACCAGTAACTAATAGCTTTTTTTTCATATCGCTTTTTCATAGAGGCGATAGCGCTTATATAAGTCAGCGTTAATCTGTTCTATAGCGTGGTTCATTAGATAATTGTCATCTAGCATCCACGAACACTCTGCCTCGGCAATGCCAGAAGGGACAGCATTTTTAATGAGCCGTCCGTAAAGACATGCCTCTATCCCTAGTTTTCGATAATTTTCCAACACCCCCAGCATTAGTACACGCAAGGATTTTATCTTTTTTTTCCCAAATAAAAGTTTAAAAATCCCAGTAGGCAACAAACGGCCCCGCCTGATTTTAATCTGTATCTCGTTAATATTGGGAATACCCACCACAAAGCCCACAAGCTCTTCATCCCTTTCCGCTACGATACAATACTTGGGATCAACAATCATTTTTAGATCTTTTGCCACATAGTTGAACTCCTCGTCAGTCATAGGTACAAAGCCTAAGTTTTTATCCCAAGCCTTATTATACACCGCCTTGATTTTGGCAGCCTCATTCTTAAAGTCTTTTAAATTGATTTGGCGAAGTATTATTCCCGAACGTTTCAATCGGTCTTCCAACTTGTCCAAAAGCAATACTGATCGCTGATTAGCCATGTTTTTGGCAATCAGATAGGCGCGCAAGTCTATTTTCTTTTCAAAACCAGCACCGATGATGAGATCACTGTAATAAGGAAAGTTATAGGGCATCATAGCCATAGGGGGGCGGTCAAACCCTTCAACCAATAAGCCACAAGTGTCGTTTGTAGTCAAGTTAATCGGTCCAACAATGTGATTCCCACCTTTTGATTTCACCCATTCTTCCGCCTTTTTAAGCAGCGCGTTAGCAACCGTTTGGTCATTTATAACATCAAAAAAGCCAAACTGTCCTTCGCTGACCTTGTTAAAAGCATTATGGTTATTATTCCAAATAGCCAATATACGTCCCACCACTTTTTGGTCTTTATAAGCTAAAAAGGGTTGGGCAGACGAATGTTTATAAAATGGATGTTTATGAGGTGATAGCAAATCTTGTTGGGCTATAAACAGTTCAGGCACGTAGTTAGCATCTGCCGCATATAAATCATGTGGGAAATCAATAAATGCCTTCAGCTGTTTTTTTGATTCAACAGGAACAATCTCTACCATTTTCTAGCTCATAAAGGATTCTACCTCCATTGTTTTGAACACTTTTGCCATTTTCTCAACAGCCTCATCGATTTGATCGAATGTATGTGTAGCCATCAAGGAGAAGCGAATTAATGATTCTTCAGCAGGTACTGCCGGAGCAACTACCGGATTGACAAAAACGCCACTATCTTGGAGCATCTTGGTCACATAATATGTTTTATCGTTGTTACGCACGAAAACAGGTAAGATAGGACTTTCTGTATCACCCAAATCGAAACCGCTTTCCAGTAAGAGTTTCTTCGCATAATAGGTATTGGCCCACAGTCTCTCGATATGTTCAGGCTCAGTTTGGATGATTTCCAGTGCTTTTAATGTCGACGCGACAGAAGCTGGTGTCATGCTGGCACTGAACATCAACGAACGTGCACGGTGTTTCAGATACTCAATTGTGTCTCTGTCGGCTGCCACAAAACCTCCTAATGAGGCTAATGATTTACTAAAGGTACCCATGATGAGATCTACTTGATCTGTCAAACCAAAATGGCTGGCAGTGCCGGCTCCTTTATCTCCGATAACGCCAAGACTGTGCGCATCATCACACAATATAGCCGCATCAAATTCATCTGCGATTTTAACCAGTTCAGGCAAATCGACAATATCCCCCTCCATACTGAAAATACCATCGGTAGCAATTAGTTTTAAACTGTCTTCCGGAAGTCTTGATATTTTAGCACGTAGGTCTTCCATATTGTTGTGTGCATATTTTACCACTTTCGAGAACGACAATCGACTTCCGTCGATGATGGAGGCATGGTTCCGTTCATCCAATAAAATATAATCGTTTCGCCCAGTTAAACAAGATAAGGGACCAAGATTGGACTGAAATCCTGTACTGAACAAAATGGAAGCCTCCTTGCCGACATATGCCGCCAATTTCTCTTCCAGCTCAACATGTATATCCAACGTCCCGTTTAGAAAACGAGAGCCAGCACATCCCGTACCATATTTTGCTAAAGCATCCTGAGCAGCCTTGATTATTCTTACGTCGGTAGTTAAACCTAAATAAGAATTCGAACCAAACATCAAAACACGCTTGCCGTCAATCAAAACTTCCGTATCTTGTTTCGACTGGATAGGCCTGAAATACGCATAAAGATTATTCGATTTAATTGGCTCTAGTTCATTCAGAAGGAACTTAGATGTCCGTTCACTTAACTTTCCCTTACTCATGCTGTGGGTATATTACTTTTTCTTGTGATATTTCAATTCCAAAAAGCCCTCATTCTACTTTTTGACTATAATGTATTAATCGTCAAAAATAAAACAATAAATAAAAAATTGCAACTTTACCTTTTAAATGTCTTTAGTTAGGTTGGAGCTCACCCCAATTTGCCTTTAAAACTTAATTTTGCACCTGTTACTTTAAAAAAAACGATGCAAACATACAAAACTTCACATGATTTAACCTAATTAAAAATCCATATGAATATCATAAAATTAAATTATTGTAAAGATATTATCAATAGTTTTTCCTTAAAAGTTTATTAAAAATTTAAAATAACTATTTTTGCGATTCAACAGAACAAGGAAATGGCACTAGCGGCAAATGTTAACATAAAAAACAAACGAGCATCATTTGAATATCATTTATTGGACCGTTACGTTGCGGGCATCCGCCTTTTAGGCACAGAAATAAAATCTATACGGGAAGGCAAAGCGAATATAAACGACAGTTTTTGCTCATTTTTCGATGACGGTTTGTATATCCGCAACATGCACATAGCCGAATATTCATACGGCTCGTTCTATAACCACGAGGCCAAAAGAGATCGTCAGCTCTTGCTCACGAAAAAAGAATTGAAAAAACTAAAAGAAAAGGGCGAAGAAAGAGGATTTACCATTATTCCTTTACGCATTTTTATCAGCGAACGTGGTTTTGCCAAGATAGAAATCGCGTTGGCACAAGGCAAAAAGGACTTTGACAAACGCGAAACAATTAAAGAAAGGGAAACGAAAAGAGAGCTTGATCGTGCGATGAAACGTTAGGCAACCTTTTACTGTATATCCAAACCTTCCAACACCGGGATAGGTTTCTTATCTTCACCGAGAGCCACAAAGGTAAACATTCCTTGAATCGCTAGCTCCCGCCCTTCCTCATACATTTTTTCCAAGTAAACTTCTACTTTTACTTTGAGACTGGTCCGTCCGATACTGTCCACACGGGCCACCGCTTCAATGATGCTTCCTGAGGGGATGGCTTTTTCAAAATCAATCCTATCAGTTGAAACTGTCACAAGTTGCTTTCGACAAAAGCGGGTGGCGGACATAAAAGATACTTCATCCATGATAGCCATCGCCTTTCCACCAAATAACGTATCGTGATGGTTGGTTAAAAAAGGAAAAACAGTTGTACAAACGCGTGTTTCTGATTGGTTTATTTTTTCTTCTAATGTCATTTTATCGTATTGTGATGTGCGCCTGCCCGCGGGAGGCAGGTATTAATATCATATCCTAATCAAGTAATTATCAGATGCACTCATCTCCAAATTCTCAAATTCCCATATTATCTAACCCTCTCCAACATCCACACCAATGCCCTTGAGCAACATAGAAGCGTTGAATACAGTACATTGGCCAGATTTCAACTTATAATCAAACAACATTTCTCCTTCTTTTACTTGGATATCAAAATGATAGTTCTCCACTTTATCAGGGTATTCTTCTGCCAAGGTCGCCAATTGTAAATCATGTGTCGCGATCATACCTTTTCCTTCCTGGGCAATCAACTTCTTAATAATAGCACGCGATCCAAGATACTTATCGACCGAATTGGTGCCACGCAACATTTCATCCACCAGAAAATAACTTTCTTTATCCTGATCCACCGTCTCTAAAATGTATTTCATACGATCCAGTTCGGCCTTGAAGGTAGATGTACTCTCATTCAACGAATCTTTAATGCGCATGTAAGTGATGAGGTGATAAATGGGCAACGAAAATGATTGGCTATGCGTTACGGCACCGGCATATGCTAAAACGGCATTTGCACCTATGGTTCGCAGAAATGTACTTTTCCCGGCCATGTTTGAGCCTGTAATCAAGGCGATGGTATGTCTTTCGTTAGCATAATCGTTTGGCACAGCAGCATCAGGCTGTAACAGTGGATGACTAACGGACATGGCTTGTATTTTGTCGTGAGTAGGGCTCTCCATCAATTGCGGTGTAGACCATTCAGGGTGATTACGTTGTAAAATGGCTAACGAATTAAGTGCCTCAAACACTGCCACGGTATCAAATGCAATGAGAATATTTTCTTCATATTTCTTTTTCCAATCCACGATTTTCATAACATACTTGAAATCCCACAAAAAAAACATATTCAAGATCGCACCAACCAGCATATTATTACGTGCATCTAAGCTGTTAACCAAGGAAGACAAGGTACGAAAGGCACGAGATAATTTGGTATCACCCAACTGCAAGCTTGCTTGCAATTTTTTATTCATTTCCGATGAAAAAATGTTATTCTCCACCATTTCGACTGCTTCCGCATACGCGGCCAACACGTGGCCTATCTTATCAATCTTACTGGAAAAAAGTCCTACTTGCCCAGCCAGGCCCAATGTCCAAAACAAATGAGCTAATGCTAAAATCACCACTGCCGTCCAAATCGGGGCAACGAAAACCGAATACAGTACACCTGCTAACAACAGGAAAGGAGCAAGTGGTACATAGATACGCATAAAGGTGCTTCCAAACGACAAAGAACCATCTTTAAAATAACGTTGTAAAAAGGATTTTGGTTCCATCGATTGGGTTAAATTGAACAGCAATTTCACCTGGAAACCTTGGCTCCACGCAAAATTCCCTGCAATTTCCCGTGCAGCCTGTTGTCGTTCGATAATTTCGTCTTTGCGTCCTGTCCTTCCCAACCAATTCGCCAATTCCAAAACTCCTAACCGAGTGGCACATCTATTCAACAGCGTAAACAGGGAATAAGAGCCGAAGACATCCAGATCCGACGTATAGGGATGCTTGGGATTTTCAAATTCTGCTCCTTCGCTATATATTGTCTTTCGGTGTTGCTTAAGCACTATTTCATTCTCATTGACCTTTAAAAGCGCTTGTTTTTCCGTCCGGAATTTCT
Source organism: Sphingobacterium wenxiniae (assembly GCA_040394995.1). Classification (GTDB taxonomy): domain Bacteria; phylum Bacteroidota; class Bacteroidia; order Sphingobacteriales; family Sphingobacteriaceae; genus Sphingobacterium; species Sphingobacterium wenxiniae_A. The sequence continues at coordinate 211 of JBEBRE010000131.1, read as the reverse complement.
CCAATCGACTTTGTCTTCGTATAAGAAAAGTAAATACCAATACTATGAAAAGGGCAAATCCCAATACCAAAAAGATGTTGTTGGTTTGGAAAGCATAAAACAGCAATGCACCTCCGCCTAATATGACGAAAAGACGGGCAAAGCTGTTTTGGTTAATGACCTTATCCAGTTTCTGGATGTCAGCTTTTGCTTGCGTTATGTTGTCTTGATA
>JBEBRE010000130.1:0-7728 GCA_040394995.1 Sphingobacterium wenxiniae | reverse complement strand
AATTTTAATTTGGATATAAACACAGTTCATGCTGAGGCTTGCCGAAGCATCTAAAGTCTTGTTAAGATATGATTTTTAGATCCTTCCTATCGTCAGGACAAAATAGAGCTTATAATGCACAACGGGTTGAGGTTATATTTTTTACAATAGCATTTGGCCGTCAGGATATTTGATGGCCAAATGTCTATAAATCCTAAAAAACCAAACATCTAAATCATTGGTCGTTGCGCAAAGGAGTACCTGAGCAATGGGCATATTATCATATATTCCTTGATTTAAAGCCCATGAGTTTGTAAATTGCGGCATAGAAGTCCCCCTTACCCATGATTCGCACCTTAATAGCTATACTATTAATATCGCTTTGTATCGGCGCTAACGGACAAAACGCACCGTCGCTAGGCGTCCCTTTTGTCCAAAATTTCACAAAATCGGAATATAGGGCAGGCAACCAAAATTGGGGGATCGCCCAATCCAAAGAAGGTGTGATCTATGCGGCCAACGGTTATGGATTAATCCGTTTTGATGGTGCTTACTGGGAGCTATATCCCATCCACAACAAAAGTGCCGTTCGAAGTGTTTCCATTGCCGATAATGGATGGATCTATGTTGGTGGCAAAGAAGAATTTGGTTATTTTGAAAATAAGAACGGAAAGTTATCCTATTGCAGACTTTCCTCTTTGGTTGACCCAGCACTTCTCAAAAATGACGAGATATGGAAAATCTTATTCGTAGACGATAAGGTCTTATTTCAGTCATTTTCCAAATGTTATATCTATCACCATAATAAAATTGATATTATTTACGGTTCCGGCGAGCCCTTTCTGTTTGCCCATAAGGTTAACCATAAGATATATATCGAAAAAATCCCTTCAGGACTACAAATTTGGGAAGAAAACGGGTTTAAACCGTTACAATCCTCCCTATCGAACGTGCATACTGCTTTATCTTTTGATGACGAACAGGTACTTTTGGGAACATCCAAGAATGGCCTGTTTTTGTTGCAGGCAAATGGGCAAATCATAAAGTGGAAACTCGACCCCGCCCTCGATTGGTTATTGGTCGAAGCCCAAATCAACAACGGCATCAAAATAAACGACCATACCTTCGCCTTTGGCACCATCAAAAACGGCATTTTCATTATCGATAAACAAGGTCAACTGGTACAGCATATACACAAGAGAAACGGCCTGCAAAACAATACAGTATTAAGTCTGACACTGGATAAACAAGGCAACATATGGGCGGGACTGGATAACGGAATTGATCGCATAGAAATCAATTCGCCGTTTTATTATTATAAGGATATCTTCGGCGAATTGGGCACTGTCTACGCTATCAAGGTTTACAAAGGCAATATCTATCTCGGCACCAACCAGGGACTTTTCTATAGCAAGTGGCCTAACACAGGCAACAATAGCCTGCATTTTAAATTCATTCCCAACTCCCAAGGGCAGGTATGGTCATTAGATATCTTTAACCAACAGCTCATATGTGGCCATAATGAAGGAACATTTCTGATAGAAGGCGAAAGTTTCCAGCGTTTATCTCCCTTAACAGGAGGATGGATGAATCTGATGGCTTATCAAAAGGATAACATATTCCTACAAGGAAATTATACTGGGCTTGCTGTTTTCGGGTATAACAACGGGTGGAAACTGAACAAACAATTAGACTATCCCAAGGAAGCTGTACGAAATCTTCACCACAAGGAAGGAAACACCTATTGGATAGTGTTAAACAATGAAATGCAACTGGTAGAATTTACCGAAAATTATGAAAGCCTAAGTCTGTTAAAGTCCTTTTCATTCCTAGAGGATTTCCCGGATATACATCGTATTTACCCTGTCCAGCTCCAAAACAACAGCCTTTTTGCAACTGACAAAGGACTGTTTGTCTATGACAACATGCTGGAAAAATTCAAGCCTTACGATGAACTGAACAAAACCTTGGGCAATTTTCGCCACGCAAACAAAATCATCCCCTTACCGAATAGCGCCTATATGTTTGTGAATCAAGGACGATTTGCAGCAGTCAAATTCGGAAACGATTTAATTTCCATCGACTCCCTGCAATTTAACATTCTCGAAGACAAGGTGATGAAAAACTACGAGGTGGTGGAAGCATTTGAAGACAATTACCTGTTTGGGTTAGACCATGGATTCGCGATCTTCAATCATGCGCAAAAAAATCTTTCTAAAATTTCCGCCCCGATTATCAAAGGGCTACAGGACATCAATGCTGTCGTCGATTCGCTCCTGTTTTTAGATAGTACACATAAAATCCCCAATCATCAGAACAATATACGTATCCTATTCTCCAGTCCCTGGTATTCAAGCTCACCTATCAAATATCAATATATATTAGAAGGTTATCAAAATGAATGGTCGAACCCCACAACTGTGCCCTATATCGATTTTACCAACTTGTCTTTTGGCAAATACACCTTCAAAGTAAGAGCACTGTCGGCCGACGGCCAAGTTTCTGACAGTACCCAACTTACTTTCCGAATTTCACCTCCTTGGTACCTACAGTGGCCTGCTTTGATCCTATACATGCTTATTGCTGTATCTATTTTTCTCCTTGCCCGGAAACTGACGATCAACAAGATTATCAAGGACAAAATGTTGTTGCGTCAGAAGCTCCAAAAACGTCAAGAAGAATTGTTGCGAAGAGAAGCCGAGCAAAACGAAAGAAAGCTGATGGAGCTCAGAAACCAACAGCTGATACAAGAATTAGAATTAAAAAACAGAGAGTTGGCCAATGCAGCCACCAATATCGTTTACAAGAACGAGTTATTGAACAATCTTCATGAAGAGCTGTTGAATTTGAAAGACAATGAGGGAAGAAAATTATCGTTGGACCAGCTCCAAAAGGTAAATAAACTCATCGACAATGCCCGGAGCGACGAGCGCGATTGGGATGTCTTTGAAAAAAGCTTCAATGAATCACATGAAAACTTTTTCAAAAAACTTAAATCGGATTTTCCAAGCCTATCGCCCAATGACCTTAAGCTCTGTGCTTATCTGCGATTAAATATGTCAAGCAAAGACATCGCATCCATACTTAACATTACCACACGAGGCGTCGAAATACGGCGTTATAGATTACGTAAAAAATTCGATCTGCCCACGGAAAAGAATCTTACGGAGTTCTTGCTGGAACGCTAGGAGATTATTAAAAAATGGTGACATATCCCGTCAAACGAATGCTTATCCCGAGTTCACGTTAATTTATGTGAAAATACATTTGCATTTCTTAACATACATCAACGCTTTTCGCTCCTCTCTTGGCGAAATTTGCACTTAACAAAATAAGTAAGGAAAATAAAAAAATAAAAAATTATGGCAACATGGAATTTAGACAACGCACACAGCGAGATTGAGTTTAAGGTGAAACATATGATGATCTCGACTGTTAAAGGACAGTTTCAAGATTTTAGCGTGGCAGTAGACAGTGAATCGTCAGAACTGGAACACGCAAAAATAGATGCAACCATCCAAGTCGACTCGATCAACACCAAAAACGAGCAAAGGGATCAACATTTGAAAAGCGAGGATTTTTTTAACGCAACCGCTTTTCCTACGATCCAATTTCAGTCCACAGCTGTCCAAGTTGACAGAAACGGAGAGTATAAGGTATTGGGAAATTTAACTGTTAAAGATATCACAAAACCAATCACACTACATGTAGAGTTTGGCGGATTGGCAAAAGATCCCTGGGGCAATCAAAAAGCAGGTTATACGGTAACAGGTAAAATCAACCGCAGCGATTTTGGCTTGACGTGGAATGCCGCTCTGGAAACCGGAGGCGTCATGGTGAGCGAAGAGGTTAAATTTCAAGCTGACCTGCAGTTTATCGTATCTTAATTTACTTTTTCTCACAGATCACACGGACCACAGAGATATTTTTTGTGTCTATCCGTGTGATCTGTGAGATATCCTATTTTTCCTTCCCAAACGCACGTTTAAATTTTAAAACCTCTTTCAGCACTTCATTTTCCAACTGCCTATGTAATTTACTACCGCTGCTATTGGCGTGCATCTCCATCCTGTATTTCACAAAATCTTTTCCTATTTCCACGACTTTCAACTCCAGATCATTATCGCCGCTCAAATGTGGATGACTAACAAAACCACTATAGAGCAGCTCTTCCAACGTATCCACTTCCACTGCAATATCCAAAGGCAATTCAAACTTCACGCTGAACAATGTAGAACGGTGTGCCGAAAGATTAACCATCGGAGATGTAAACACCAAATTGTTTGGTACAGTGACCATGTCTTCGTTTTCATCTTGCAATACCAGGCTCGAAAACGTGATATCCACAATGCGCCCCTCATGCCCTCCTACTTCAATACGATCGCCAATAGCCAATTGGTCGGAGAACATGATAATCAGCCCGCTAATCATATTGGTGATATACTCCCGAAAGGTGACGGCAATCGCCATCGCCACGATCGTTAAACTGGTCAGAAATTCTCCGGGATGAATCCCTAATGCAATCATGACAGAAATAATGCCCACAGTTGTATTAAGCACAGCTGTCAACCGATTAATGGCCAGCACAAAATTACTCCGTACTTTATGATGGGCATGCCGTCTATTATAAACAGTAATCACACTGAATCGGCCGATAGAAAACAAGATACTACATGTCAAAAACAGCATTAATGCATCGGTTATTTTATCCAGCATAGCATGTTGCTGGTAAAAATCTTCAAAATAAAAAAAGGAACCATACAGCAATAACCATACAACCACTTTAAGTGTAAACTGAATATAATTGTTCGATTTTTTTGTTTTTTCTACCATCATATTATTACGGCTCTAAAATATCACTTTTCATGCGCTATTGCAACAAGGTAATGTTACCCATATGAATTTGACTTTTTTACTTATTTTTATGAACTGTAAATCACGAATATGAAAAACTTACCCTTCTACATATCTTTCTTTTTGTGCCTTACCATAGCAAAAGCACAAGATATCCCCACCTCAAAAGTTGATTCATTGGTCAACGAGGTTATCAAAATATTTGATGTGCCGGGCATAGCAGTAGGCATTGTGAGAGACGGTACAATTGTCTTGGCTAAGGGTTATGGTGTCGAAAGTATCAAAACCCAGAACCCTGTCACAGCCAATACCAATTTTGGCATCGCTTCCAACTCAAAAGCCTTCACGGCAGCGGCATTGGCTATGCTGGTCGATGAAAAGAAACTCGATTGGAATGATCCGGTACAGCGTTATATTCCTGAGTTTAGGATGTACAACGATTATGTATCCGAAAATTTCACTATTGCTGACCTCCTTACGCATCGTAGCGGTTTAGGCCTAGGTGCGGGCGATTTAATGATATGGCCAGATGGACACACCTTTACACCAAACGATATCATTGCCAATCTACGCTATCTAAAACCCGTGTCAGCCTTCCGCACGAAATATGATTACGATAACCTACTGTATATCGTGGCCGGGGTAGTTATTGAGCGTGTATCAGGGTTAAGCTGGGCAGATTTTGTTACCAAACGTTTTTTCAAACCTTTAGGCATGGAAAACGCCGCCCCAAGCTTGACCTTATTGCCCCCAAAGGCCTCTGTCATTGACGGACATGTGCCCATCGATGGAAAATTGGTGGTTATCGAAAAATATAGCAACCGCATATTGGATGCAGCAGGAGGTATTTATGCCAACATCAACGACCTTACAAAATGGGTTAATTTCCTTCTGAACGAAGGCAACCACGAAGGGCAACAGCTGATTTCAACCAAACAGTTAAAGCAATTGAAAACACCACACACATTAATGTCTGTCAACACTCGTCCACCTTATTACTCCCTGTTTTCAGCTTACGGATTAGGATTTCGATTGGCAGATGTCAATGGCAAACTTGAAGTTTCACATACCGGAGGACTAGAAGGAACCGTCACCCAGATTGTGATGTATCCTCAATTGAAACTGGGTATCATCGTGCTGACAAATCAGCAGGTCGGTGCTGCCTTCCAAACCATTAGCAATACTATCAAGGATTATTATCTAAACATAGCGCCACAAGACTGGTTAAGCTTTTACAAAACAAATATGGCCAATAACCAAGAAGAGGCTGACCTTATTACGGGGAAAGTATGGGAAACGGTGAATCAAAACATAAAAGACGGCAAAAAAATTATGCATGATTTAGAAGGTCTGTATCGCGACAACTGGTTTGGAGATGTCGACATTCAAAAATATAAAGACAAATTGATTTTTGCTTCGCAACGCTCCCCTCGCCTATCGGGCGAGCTTATCTATTATAAAGAAAACAGCTATATAGTAAAATGGAATGATCGTTACTTCCACGCCGATGCTTTTGTACACCTTCAAAAGGAAGGGGAAGATATCACAGGCTTCACGATGTTACCTATTTCGCCCCTAACAGACTTTAGCTATGATTTTCAAGACCTTGACTTTAAAAAAGTTAAATAAACGAACGTGCTTTATGGTTTTGAAATAGCCAAAAATAATTTAACTTAGCAGGCTGAAATGTTTTAGAAGCATACGATTATGGAAATAACATTCGATTTCGAGAAACCCATTGCAGATTTGCAAACCCAAATAGAAAAGGTTCAACAGGTCCAGGAAAAAACAAAAGTAGACATGAGCGCTACCATCCGTGAGCTGGAGGAAAAGTTGGAACAAGCCAAAGTTGACGTTTACTCCAACATGACCGGATGGCAGAAAGTGCAAATGTCCCGTCATCCGGAACGTCCGCAGACTTTCGATTATATCGATATGATTTGTGATGAGTTTATCGAATTGCATGGAGATCGCACAGTGCGCGACGACAAGGCTATTATCGGAGGCATGGCATCCATTGATGGAAATTCGGTTATGATCATCGGCCATCAGAAAGGCAAAAACACGAAAGAACGTCAATACCGAAACTTCGGAATGGCCAACCCTGAAGGCTATCGAAAAGCTTTGCGCCTCATGAAAATGGCAGAAAAATTCAATAAGCCTGTCATTACATTCATTGATACCATGGGAGCTTATCCCGGGTTGGAAGCAGAAGAAAGAGGTCAAGGGGAAGCCATTGCCCGTAATCTATTGGAAATGTCAGTACTGAAAGTGCCTATTATCTGCATTGTTATCGGAGAGGGAGCTTCCGGAGGTGCATTGGGCATTGGTGTTGGTGACCGTGTCTATATGTTGCAAAATACGTGGTATTCCGTTATTTCACCAGAATCTTGTTCATCTATTTTATACAGAAGCTGGGACCAGAAAGAAAAAGCAGCAGAATCATTAAAACTGACTGCGGAGGATATGTTTAAGAACGGCCTGATTGACGGTATCATAGAGGAACCTATCGGTGGTGCACATCAAGACGCGGCTACTGCTGCTGCTGCTGTAAAAGCAAAAATTCTAGCTGACTTGACAGTATTAAGTTTAAAAGATCCGGACACGTTAGTCACTGAGCGAATAGACAAGTTCAGTAAAATGGGGGTTGTTGTCGAATAATCTGTTCCAGTGGGTAGTGTCTAAAAAGTCAATCATACCGTCATTTCGAGGAGGTACGACGAGAACCCCGAAGGGCCCATCGAAGATAAATCTATGGTTAAGCAATTTTTCAACTTACTGAAAATTAGTTAATTCAAATTCATCCATAGATTTTCCTACGGAGAGCTCGTTTCACTCGGTTCTCCCTTCGGTCGAAATGACGATTAGATAGATTGCCAGACCTTTTTAGACACC
>JBEBRE010000129.1:0-7784 GCA_040394995.1 Sphingobacterium wenxiniae | reverse complement strand
GAGATTAGCTTATCTTCGCTACTCAGCGAGCTAAATTTGGATACCAAAAGCCAGCTTACATTAAAGAACAAGGCAAAAAATTATCACACATGGGCTATTGCTTGGACAAAAGACACCGTTTTAATGGACTGGGTAGAGTTCTTGCCGACGCAACTCATCCTCGATAATCTAGTAGACCATCGTGGTTACGCAGTGATAAAGCGTTCAGATTTGCGAAAGCTGTTGGTTGTCTCGAAAGATGAGGTATTTGTTGGCACGGAGGACACCGTATTGGATGTTATCGAGATAGAAAAGCTTGAACATACCGAAGAGAAGAATATAACACGATAACGAATCGAGCATGAAGTTGCCATGCAGATAAGGGTAGTATTTGAAAAACACGACATCCATAAACGATAGCAAAAATTGCTGGAAAGGTTGGTACATTAACCAGGCCATTAAACTAAAGTTTGACAAATGATTTTTTAGCTTGTTTCCGTATTCAATAAATTAAACATAGTGCAATTCAAGAAGAAACCTGTTATATGCTAAACCTATATATCATCGATTATTTTAACCGAAACAGCAGTGGATTGACCACCTATGTCCATCAGCTACGCAACCACATTGCCGAAGACAAAGGCATCAAGCTTCATTTTATCTTTGTGAAAGCCACGTCCTATCCCTCCGTTCAGGCAGAAAGGAATGAAAACAGCATGCATTATTACGTTCCATACGAAATCGGCGACGCGACCAGCTTGGAGCAGGATAAGCAACTTATCGCGTGTTTAAGCAAAGATATCGGCGATGCACCGGTCATCTTCCATTTCAACTGGATCAACCATGCCCCTTTTGCGCAGGTGCTTAAAAAAGCGTTCCGATGCAAAACCGTGCTAACTAAGCATTGCATTCCTTGGCGCGACTTTATCACCACGAATTACCCCTTGTTCTGTAATATAAACCAGCAATTTCTTTCCGGGGAAAGACCACATTACCTAGAAGGGCCGTTGATACGGGAGCAGTTAGCCTACCGTGATATGGACCATATCATCTGTGTGACCGAGCTTGCTCGAAAGTCGCTGCATCAGCTATTTGGCTTCCCGATGGATAAGGTCAGTGTCATTTATAACGGACTGCTTGACGCGAAAGCGAAGCGAACGGCCAAAAGAGCATTAAAAAGCACATATGGTTTTGATCCGCAAGAGCGGGTCATCTTATATGCAGGAAACATCAACGAACGGAAAGGCGTGTTTGACCTTGTGCGTGCTTTTGACAAGGTTTTACGCCGAACAGCCCACGTTCGCCTGGTCATTGCCGGAACAGGGGATCTGGGTTCGGTACTCAAGAATACAGATAAAAATTGGTCGAAAATCACTTTGACAGGAAATCTGGATAAAACGACACTCTATGACTTTTATCAGATAGCCGATGTGGGCGTTGTGCCGTCGTATATCGAACAATGCAGCTATACGGCTATTGAGATGATGCACCATGCGCTGCCGCTCATCGTTGCCGATGTGGATGGACTGGCCGAGATCGTGCCGAATGACTGTGGCCTTAAAGTTCCTCTTATGCTCGATGAAACAAAGGCGCATATCCATCAGGACCAGCTTGCCGATCACATCTTGCATCTATTGGAGCATCCGGAAATAGCCCGTCAATATGCGCGCAAAGCCAAGCAACATGCTTTGGAAAATTTGAATGCCGCAAAAATGGCAACAGCCACTGCCGGAGTCTACGAGCAGCTTCTTGGGCAGGACGAATCCCTACCAATTGTTGCAAGCAATCATAGTCGTGACGTGCTTGTCAGTGTGCTTTTGCCCTGCCATAACGGCGAAAAACACCTAAACGCCTGCATCGACAGTGTATTGGCACAGACCCATTCTCATTTCGAGCTATTGGTGGTCAACGATGGTTCCACGGATAGCACAGGAAAAATTGTCGAAGGCTACGCAGATAAGCGTGTCCGGCTGATAAACCACAAACAGAATCAAGGCATTGTGAACAGCTTGAACCGGGGCATCAAGGAGGCAAGAGGAAAATACATTGCCCGTATAGATGCGGATGATATGATGCATCCGGATAGGTTGCACAAGCAGGTTCAATATCTTGAAAACGAAGCAAACAGAGATGTAGCCGTGGTAGGAAGCCATCATTATGTGATCAACTCGACAGGAAAAATCGTCAGCCTTAAACAGTACCCGATTACAAATCAAGAGATTAATGTGGTGTCCATGTTCCAGAATCCGTTTTCCCACCCATCGGTGATGATGCGGGCAACGGTCGCCAAACAGGTCGAGTATTCAAACCAGTATCCGCATGTGGAAGATTACCACCTTTGGCTGGGCATATTGAAAAAGCATAAAGCAGCGAACATACCGGAATGTCTTACCTATTATCGGATACACGACGGTAACTTGTCTGCAAAGAACAGCAAATTACAAAGGGGAAACGCTGCCGATTTATTGCTCACGGAACTGGAATCCTTGGGGATGGATCCGTCAATAGAGGAGCTGAAGATACACATTGCCATTTTGCAGGGATATGGGATAAAGGTTTTTAATACGGAAGCAAGAAAAAAACTGTTGGATCAGTGGCTTAATAAAGTTCTTTACTCCATGCAAAGGAGACAAAATTTCGCTGCTGATCGATTTATCAAAGAAATGAAAGGGTACATTAAACAACAATTTTGTCATATATACTGATGTATGAGGAAAAAGATAGGCATGCACGATTCGCCATACAATAAGTTGGATAGGTAAAAGATTATCTTTAGTGCTAAATTATTCTTAGATGATTCTGCTTTTAATTTTAGTAAGTGCGGATGCAACAATTTGATGCATATCAAAGTACCGATACTCGGCTAACCGGCCTCCAAAAATAACATTCTTATTTCCTTTTGATTTCTCGTAATATTTTTTGTATAATCTATTGTTTTGCTCGTCGTTAATGGGATAATAGGGTTCGCCGTCCTTCTCAAATTTTTTAGGAAATTCATAAGTAACTACGGTTGTTGGAACGTCCGCAAGATCGAAATGCTTATGTTCAATGACTCTTGTATACGGTATATTAATATCGGTGTAATTGACTACAGAAGTACCTTGGAAATTGTCATAAGGCAGAGATTTTTGTTGAAATTCTAAACTTCTGTAGTCCAATCGACCATATTCATGATTGAAATAAGAGTCAATGGGTCCTGTGTAAATTATTTTGTTGGCAAGTAACGCTAATTCTCTGTTTTTTAAAAAATCTACAGATAGTCTTACTTCTACGCTTTTCAGAAGTTTGTTAAATAATTTATTATATCCACCAATTGGTATCCCTTGAAATTTATCGTTAAAATAATCATTATTAAAAGTGAACCGTAAGGGTATCCTTTTCAGAATTGATGAAGGAAGTTCAGTTGCTGGTCTTCCCCATTGTTTCATAGTATACCCCTTTATCAATTTCTCATATATATCTAACCCCACCGTTTCAAGAGCATGCTGTTCTAAATTCTTATATCTATCGGTGCTGTATATCTTTTGTTTGGTTATAATATCTTGAGCCTCTGCAGGAGTAGCAATATCCCATAGTTTCGAAAATGTGTTCATATTAAAAGGCAAATTGTAAATTTCGCCCTTATAATTTGCAATGACAGAATGTCGATAGTTGTTAAAGGGTACTAAATCGTTTACATAGCGCCATATCTTTTCATCATTCGTATGGAAAATATGGGCACCGTACTTGTGAACAATAATATTGTTGACATTTTCACAGTACAGGTTTCCTCCAACATGAGACCTTTTATCAACTACAAGACAACGAAATCCTACTTTTTGGAGTTCATAGGCGCATATACTGCCAAATAGACCAGCCCCAACAATTAAATAGTCGTATTGCTTTTTCAAATTTATTCTTTCTATTTGTAATGACAACAATTAAACAGTTCCAAGAGCAAGCATGTGAAAAACACTTCCGTAAACCACCCTTAAATCTAATATATCCCCTTAGAACGTATGCACATTTAGGCCCTCAGATTATCAAATTTATCTCAAAAGAGCCAATCCGATTCCTGCTAAACCACCATTTATCGAAAGATTTTTGTCAATTATCTTCAACTGCCTTTCCTTTATAGCAACATCGAAGTCAAATGACAAGTTCGAGGTGTGTTTGTTTGAGTTAAAAATCAATGCATGCAAGTTTTCCTGTAAAAACACATGCATTGCTGAACAATTTTCTATTTTAACTTTCATATGGTCACTAAAATTAGGCAAATACGTTCGCAACATATTCTCGGAAGTAGAAAATGATTCGTACAGGATATTGTAATCGCAATATGAAAACTTGCTATCCTTTACGAATAATTCTGCATCAATTTTTTTTAACAATTGGCTTGTTCTATCAGAATAAATGTCGCGATGTATGATATTAAGCAAAAAATATAAGACCGCATTTACGTCGATTGGAGAAAGCTGAGAATAGTTGCGAAAGTTCTCAAATATATCCAACGCCTTATTTATCAAATTGTCATATGACGGATCTTTCTTTTCAAGAGTAGTTAAAACGTACATGCCAACCCAAACCAATTTTGAATTATTATCGGCTTTTTTGATGGTCTTTGGGTCGAAATTAATCAACATTTCATTCGCATCTTCCAAAAACAATGAAAAATCTTCGTCTATAAATTCATTTTTAATAAGATACGAAATTCCGATACTTATCTCAAATAAATCAAACAATGCAATTTTTTTTGTTTTAAATCTGATAAATAGATCCTTGACTATATCGTCGGCAATATTACTATATTGTATATGCCCACAGAAGTCGGAAAGTTTATAAAAAAAAGCCGCTATGCCAAGCCTTCCTTCTGTAAAACCCAATAACGGTAGCATTGGAAAATATAATAATAGCGTATTAGCAATCGCGTACAATCCGTCTTTAAAACCGATACTGTTTTTCATCTTTTTTTGAGGCTATCAAAACTTTAAAAAAATCTATTAGAGCGGGTAGATGAAAATCGAAAGTAAAGAATTCTCTTCTCGATTTAATATTTTTAGTCAATCGGTCTATCAATGACGTATCATTGAGTTGTTTGGCTAAATCAAAACCATTGTAGAAGAATATACCAAAGTCGAGCTTATCCACTATTGACTGCATGGCCACAATATGATTATGGTTGTCTTTTTGTATGGCGGGAAGTCCGGCGGCGGCAAGAACAGATAACCGGGCAGGTATATTTAAATCGTCCCAGCCCGCCAACTGCATTTCACCATTATTACTACTGTTGAAACAATGTAACCAACCTGCGTCATATTTCGAAAACTCAGAAACCCAATTGGAATTTTTACAATGAGGATGAACATGGAAATGGTCAGGAGCGATTTTTTTCAAATGACTTATAATATCTTGAGACCTGTGATGATAACTCTCTACATAGAGGTGCAGATGGACATTCTTATCGGCTAAAATTTTTATGTCACTTGTTTGTATTCCTACCATTCGTCCGGCCACAACGGTATGTATTCCGCCTTGAGTCGACGATAACTTTGGCGCAAAATCGTTAGTGAAAAATTCTTTATGTGGAAGATCTCCATCTAAAATAAAATTTCTTGCATTGTCAATTGCAGTTGAGGGCATAAATTGTTCAAACCAGCTTTTGCATTCCTCATTTATATATATTCGTCCATCGGCATTTGTGTACAGATGAATCAATTTTTTCCATTGGCCATTGGCAATACATACCTGCGGACTTTCTTTAAAATGCCAAACAAATGGAATTTCAGGAAAATTTTGCATGACATCATAGGCCAACTGAACGGCACAAAAATTCAATAGACCATATATGATGTCCGGCTTTATTCTGTTTATTTCACTTTTATAGTTTTGAGAATCGATATACTCTATGTTTCCAAATGGAATCGGGCCAACGTTGATATGGGAATATGGCGGACGGTCTATCCATAAACCAAAAAGTTTATGACCAGCCGTTTCAAACGAGAATAAGCGTTCCGGGTTGTAGCCAAGCTCGCCAACAACAAGTATTTTCAAACCATCACTGTTTTGCAGAGCTCTTTTGGCCTTAAATTTTTCATACATCTTCTCTTCATCTACAAATTTGTGGTCTGAAACCTTAATCTTTAAGGGAGTTTTTACCCCATAGTAATTTCGATAATAATTCAGATTTCCCCCATATTTCTCGGCCATTATTTTATGCCGTTGATGAGGATGAGAAGACCAGTAGCACGTAATTTTCTTCGTTGGATAGAATGTGCCACGAGGGGTCAATGCTTTCCAAAATGTTTGATATAAATCTTCTGAAACCCATTCGGAGCGCTCTATCCACAAATCGCTTGTTTTTCTATGCCCCACCTGCACAAGTTGTAGGCAATATCCATTTCGGAGTGTTCTTGTTTCGAAGTCATGTGCTGTGTTGAGCGAGTCATTGGATTGATATTTCATTCCGTTAAAAGCCAAAACGACATCTCCGTCTTTATCTATCGCTTCAAAAAGCGTTTCGAGATGATTTTTGTAATAGTAGTCGTCAGAAGGCAGATAAGCTATGTATTCATATGAGGATAGAGCAATAGCTCTATTAATGGAGTAACCAATCCCCATGTTCTCTTCATTTTTAATATATTTTATTTTAGCGCTATTCTCGTTTAATATATCGAGTATGTATTCTTCTGTATCGTCTGTCGAGCCATCATTGACGATTATCAACTCCCAATGCTCAAATGTTTGTTGTATCAGACTTTTTATAGCGCGTAAGATGAAACAGTCTTGATTGTAGGTAGGCATTATGACGGAAAAACCTCTCATAGATTTTAAATATTAACTTTGTGACACATTAGATAAAGGTTAGTGCTGTGTCCAGAATCTTAAATTTATATAATTAAATAATTTAGGTCTCACTACTGCTCTGAATAGAATTTATGAATAAACGATTTGGTTCTATAAATGGATCCTTATCTCTGATTTACCCTTAAGCTCATCTAAAATTTTGTCATAAATAAAGTTTTCAAACTTTTTAATTTGCCGTCTATTCTCAAAAAAATTAAAGTCTCTCTTCATCTTTTTTATTTCATTATTATCCGCTTTCTGGAATTCAACAAGTGCAAGCGTTGTTTTTTCCTTCTTCCAATCTCGAATCAGCGTATGAACAATTTCCTGACTATCTTTGTAATAAAAGTTTATTTTTAAATAGTAGTTAGTAAAATCTTTTTCGAATATGGTTGTGTCCCCCATCGGAAAAAGAGAAGGTTCTTTCAACTGCAAATTTAAGATAGCCTTTTTAACACTATCTAACGGTGCATCTATCCTCCATTTTTCAGCAAAAGGGTATGCTCCTGCAAAAGTGCCAACTCTTCTTCGTAGTAGCTCAGCAAAGAGTAAAATAGCGATAATTGAAAAAATAGAAATGAATATATATTTATAACTACGCAAGATTGTTTATTTAGTATTATTGAAGTAAATTCCCATTGTCCATCAACACAGCTCCAATATCCTCCATATCCATCATATCCTCCCTCGTTCCACGGCCATTCACCATTGTAGCCGCCTTCTCCATAACCATCTGTGCTATAGCCATCTGATCCATAACCGCCCATCCCGGGATAATAAGTACCTTCCGGAGGAGTGTATCCGTTTTGCATGGCTTCCCACAATTCTGCCCAAGAATCATACCCTCCGTACTCTCCGCCCTCTCCATTAATAGTTTGAAATTGAGAGGTCCAATATTTCCAACTCTCTGCTTAATTGATTCAGACTTAATTTAGCTCTTTTCATCATCCCATGAATGTTGTTAATACGGTTCGGCACAGATT
>JBEBRE010000128.1:0-7989 GCA_040394995.1 Sphingobacterium wenxiniae | reverse complement strand
TCATAATTATACTCTTTCTTTTTGTTGATTTTGTATTCTCATTGGCGAATTGTTGACCAATGCAAATATTCTTCTGCGACTGTGGCGATTTAACGAATAATACAGTGGGGGGAGGGACAGGCATGGAAATTTTTTAAGCCTTTCAGAGACTGTTTTGAAAGCTGTATAGGGGAGCAAATTAGCCTATGTGACGCTATTGCAATGCCTTTGACATCCCTTGCCGTCAGGTATGTTGCATGTTTAGTCGATTTAAAGAAACATTATGTGAGCTATGTGGTTTATAAAAAACACAGTAAGATGATAATATCAATTCATGATGACTAGCTACTTGGGGAGGTTGCAAATGCTATAAAAATTTATCAAAGCCACTGTCTTTGTACCATTTCAAGGTGCGGTAGTAGGCATGCGCTATTTCTTCATTGTCGGGATGGGGAATGTAGCAGGTTAGTCCGGAATTCTTATGAATGGCAAAACCATTGAAGGAGGGTGTGTTGGCTTTGAAGACCACCGTTTGTTGCAGGGATGCCTGTAGCTTCGGGTAGGTTGAGGCATTACCGTAATTCTGTTCCATGAAATCCAAGAAGTCAAATGCAATCAACGGATTTCCAGATCGGTCAAAGTCCATGCGCTGTATATGGTCGCGGTTGTGGTCGGTATAATGGGGTTCTTGCGAAAGAATGGTTTGCTTGGTTTCTTGAGCCAAGGTTTTTAACTTGGATGCATCGATAACCGATATGGTAGCAGAACGATGCAGGCCGGAAAGGCTGTTATAGTGGACGTAATATTTTTGTGCCAAATGACGGTATGCATCGACATCGGTGGAAAAGAGGTCGTTCGTGATCTTGTCATAAGGCATGCCGTTGGAAATGACTTCACCCGGTGAGGCGATGAAATATTTGGCTTTGTCCTTTATCTCGTAGAGTACTTCCACACTAGCCATGGAACAGGCATCAAACATGATGAAATCAAAAGTGTAAGGCAAGGCCGTGTCCAGCTCTTGGATGTCCATATGGCTGCCACCGTCGTCACCGAAGGATTTCAGTTTAATATTGCCCTGGCTGCTAGGCACCCAACCTGTCGCATGCGACCACAGGACCAATCCGTACGTCTTTGCTGGAAATAGATTTCTGACGTCCTCCAAAACAAGGCGCATCGTCGCGGGATCACTAGAGTCGTGTGCTTCGTAATCCTTTATTTTTATTTTTCCGCCGTTTGTCCCTTCTTTTTTCTGGATGTGATATAGAGATGGCCTGTTACCCGGTAGTTTTGCGTATACAATCAGATTGCCGTCCACATCACCCAAGTTTTTTTCCATTTGCTCCATATTTTTATACGCCTCAAGCTCCAAGCTGTTGTTGGCGGCAAGGTAAACCAGCACCGTCCGGAATTTGTCTTCGTCCTTCAGCTTGATGTCGGGATCTTCGCAAGCCTGAAAAACACACAGTAGGCAAATGATAACGTAAAGCAATGTGGTTCTCATATAAAGTTATATTATTGTAGGATCATCAAAAATAGCATATTTTGTCGGTGTTCAGTTAGACTGTTCCCTTTTTAGTTTTGCTTTCGCACGTTGCAGGAGAAAAAGTAATACTACGCTGGTTGTGATGTAACCGACTATTTCTAAAATTTCTGTATTCATAATATGGTTTTTTGTTGATTAAAAGAAGGGTGGTATGTTGCCATACCACCCCTTCTTGCTATTGTTAATTAAGAGAACTACTCTTCATTTTTAAGGATGCAACATTAGTTTTGAGGGTTAACGACTACCTTAATCACTTTTGTGATTTCGCCGGCACTGTCGCTGACCGAACCATTGTTGTATCTGTTGGAAACTTTTACCGTGTATTCCAATGTGATCGCTTGGGTGATGGTGTTGGCACCTTCGTTTCTCCAGCGCAATACCGCCGAACCGTCACCGTTGGCCACCACTTCCGCATAAGTGAACTGAGGCAACACACTCTTGATGTCGGTAGCAGGATTGGCGTTGTAATACGCTTTGGTCAATGTTACGCTGGCAGGATCAACAGTCGGAGTCGCTGTAGTGCCACCAAGAGCTGTGATGCCATAACGATCCAGGTACTCGGCATTAACCGTATGCGTTACAGGTGCTGTGTGGTCAAAATCCCAAAGAACAACGTTTCTGTAATCGGTCAATTTTAAGAACTGACGAATGTCCACATCCTGGTTGTTGTTGCCACCTTGCTTGTCTGTTACCTGAGCTGCGCCAGATTGTTCGATTTCAAGCGCTTTCACCGGGTTCTTGAATCTGACGTCGATGGTTTCGGATTTGTAAGGTACAGGATTAGCGTTCAAGAAGTAATCCACACGAACTTTTGTCGCAGGTTTCACGTAGCTCCAGCCGCTGATGTAGTTGAATGCGCTGCGTGCCTCAGGTGAACCTGCTGCAGGTGCAGATGGGTTGATCAAGTGGAAGTATTCGCCACCGATGTTGCCATCGTTTGCCGCTGTGTACGTTCTTAAACCTGTTGCTGTGGCATTTGCCGGATCAAATCCTGTCACATAAACTAATGGAGATGTAACCACAGGTAATACGGTGAATTTGTGAGATACAGAAGGTCCGGCGATATTGCTGGTCAAGAAGATGTATTCGTCCAGATCACCAGCCATTTGCCAGTTGTCAGTACCTTCCGGTGTGCCGAATACACGTACGGCATTGTTTTCCCAATATCCGTCTTTTGTGTTGTATTTGATATCGCCGTTCAAGGTCACGGTTACGTCAATTTTAACTTTCACATCCGGTTCAGTAGATACGGATGATTCGTAGATACCATATAATGTGTAGGTGCCTGGGTTGACAACATTTTGGTCGATCTGTACTTTACGCGTCACGGACTGCGTTGTGTTGTCCGCGTCTACAAATGTAAAGCCTGCAGGATTTGGATTAGCCGGATCAGCTCCGAACGTATAATTGTTGTGGAAATCTGATGCGGATTTTCCAACCAAGTTATATGCGTTATCCAACGACTGTGTTGGGTTAGGCCATGTGATCGCCTGGGTCTGATTGGCTGTGCCTGAAAGCACGAAGCTTGTTTTGCCGGTGATGTTAATTTCAGCATCAGTCGATTGTGTAAATCCTACGTTGACATAGCGGGTTGCGATCAAGTTGCCTCCAGTTGGGCCTTGCGAGTATAGATCAACTTTTACAATAGACGTATTGCCTACTGCAGCCGTATTGGTATGGCCCGGTGTAGATTCTTTTACTTTAATCAAACCCGTGTTTGCATCGATGGTGATCCAGTTGCCTTGGTTGGTCGGCCCTCCCGAAGCAAGCGAGAAGCGTAGGTCGTATCCGTCAAGACCGTTATCGTCCAAGGAAACGATTTTATTGCCAAGCTGCGTGCGCGCAAAGAAACCTCTTAATTCTTTTTCCAATTCTTTACCGCCACCGTTTGAATTTTGGGCGTCATTGACAATATGCAATACATAGTCGTGGGTGTTTTTGCTAACAGCTGTGCCTACTGCTAACGCAAGCGCTGAGCTGGCGTTTCCGGGCTCTACAAAAGCAGCTCCATTGTAGTTAGGCGTTACACCTCCTGCCAACTTCCATTCTGTTGTGTTGATGTCTTGTGTGGCTTTTTCTATGGTTACCTCGTCCGTTTCGATAATTTCTTCCTTAGCAAGGTTGAAAGGCGAAGCAACATATTGTTGGTTTTCTGGTGCTTTTGTGTTTTTTACTTGCAAAGCGATATGCAAATGCTCATTGCCTGACGGATGTGGGAATACACCGTTTCCTGTATTGTTCACGGGTTTGTATTTCACCGTGATATCGCCGAAGGTTTTGGTTTCTCCTACTTTTGTAAAACTTCCACTTGGTGTAGCGCCAGATGAACGGAAGGCTATTTCTTCTGTTTTCTCGGTCAATAGACCGTTGGCTTCATAGTTGGCGGTAGCCACTCCAAAGGGGTTTACGTTGTAGGTAATAGTGGCATACCCTTGCATGTAGGTGGTTCTGTTTGTCTCGTTGTTGACGATACGCGGGAAGAGCACCACTGGTGTGTTAGAGCTATGCAAAGTAGGTACCAATGTCAAGCTGCTCACAGCTACCGCTTCGGTTGCCAAGAATATAGCGTCAGTCTGATTGCCTGCATCGTCTGTAAACACAACATTGTAACCGCCGTCTGTGGCGATCATAGCTATATCGCCAAAAGCCGCGCGCACGTTTGTGTTTTGACCGTCTATGTGCCAATAAGGTTTGCCTCCTACGGTTTCAATCGTTACAATTGAACCATTTTGACCCGGATTGCCTTGGTCTCCTTTAGGGCCTTGGTCACCCTGATCGCCCTGATCACCCTTGTCTCCTTTATCACCTTTAGCTTTGATGCCGGTATCGACGTAGTCTGTGCCGTTTTGAGCGATTTCCCAATTGCCTGTTGTGGCGTTGATACGGATTAATGGTGAAGTGCCTACATCACCTTTGTCACCCTTATCGCCTTTATCGCCCTTGTCTCCTTTATCACCTTTGTCGCCTTTGCCTCCGTTGACAATGTCATAAGAGAAGGTTGTGCCATCCGCACGTTTAAAGGTGATCTTAAAACCTCCGGTAATAGATGTAACCGATTCGACTACATTGCCTGCGGCAAGTGTGGCCAATTGTGTTTTTAACCCAGCAATGTCAGATTTGTTCTGATCGATGCCTTGCTCAAGTCGTTCGATGTCATCATCGTACTTCTTACAGCCTTCAAAGAAGATCGCGCTGCTGAGCGCAATCGCCAAGGCTACTTTGGATAGATTTCTGATTTTCATATTTGTTTTTATTAATTAATTTGATTCCGGTTAATCTTTTTCGTTTGACGTCCCCGAGTGTTTGTTTTATTTTTTTTTGTAAATATACAATATAATATTGTAATACAAATTTTTTTTGAAATTTATTTTTTTTCTAAGGATAGGTCTTCAGCTCGATATGGAACGAATGTACCTTCCCGTCGATGTCGGTGATTTGGATTTCATAGCAATCCGTCTTGCTTTTCTTTTCGATTACGATGTGTTCTTTAGCATACTCTTTATCTTTTAATGGTATGTTTTTGATTGATATTAAGTTTATTACATCCTTTTCCGTGATCTCTTTTGCTCTCTTTCCATCTTTTGTTTTTTTTGTTGAATCCATGGCACGTTAGGTTGGCGATAGTTGGCGTTTAGTGTTATTTTTTTCAATAGTCTTTTGTTTTAGATACTCCTTGTTCAGTTTGCGTTTGCGTGCAAAGGTAAATTATTTATTGCTAATAAAACAATAATAAATTGTAAATTTGCAATTATTTATTGATTTTTTCATTGTTTTACATTTTGGCTTGAAATTTGTACTTAGTTATGAATAATGTCTTATATCTTTATACGAATAGAATTTTTAATATGTCAAACTGGGCTAGGTTAGATCAGGTCATACAATATTTTGGATTAAATGTCAATTCCTTTGCTAAGGAAATCGGTCTAAACAGAGCTGAACGGTTGTATCAGATAAAAAAGGGGAACTATGCTATCAGTAAGAATCTGGCAAGCATCATCGTGAGCCGTTTCCCCGATGTAAATGAAGCTTGGTTGCTGACCGGGGAGGGTAACATGTTGTCGGCTGCTGTGGATATGGCCAAGATCCCCTTGTACAACATTGGATTGGACGCTTTTGATGCCGATTTGTCTGCACTGCCTGTCACAGACGAACTGGAGATCCCTATCTTGGCGGGCAGCGATTTTGCTTTTGTCAACCCCGGCGAAGCAATGGCGCCCGAGATCGGTAATGGCAGCGTGGTGTTCGTTAAAAAAGTGGATAGGGAGGCTGTGATTTTCGGCGACATATACCTTATCCTTTCTTCCCGCATGAATGTGGTGCGGT
The DNA here is from genome assembly GCA_040394995.1 of Sphingobacterium wenxiniae. Lineage (GTDB taxonomy): Bacteria > Bacteroidota > Bacteroidia > Sphingobacteriales > Sphingobacteriaceae > Sphingobacterium > Sphingobacterium wenxiniae_A. The sequence continues at coordinate 2,144 of JBEBRE010000128.1, read as the reverse complement.
ATGTGCGCGGGCTCGACGACAAAAGCTGGAGGCTGGTGGCCAAGAACGCGTCGAATTTTGACGATATCATCATGAGCAAAGCAGAGGTGAAGGCTGTGTATAAGGTAAAAGGTGTCCTTTCCATGATTTCCATTTGAGAATAGGGAAGTGATAAGATACAGGGCATTTGTTTTAGCCGAATAGGGGCATTGACGGGTTTGTTTTTGTCCTGATCTAAAAAAGAAAGATGGGGTGGGAAATAATCCCGGCCGAGCTTTATAAAGCTTCGGATGCTTTTCTTCGCGCTGTAGAATACTGTTGTTTTCATGCTGTTTCCGTAATGTTGTCCGTTTTTTCACTTCACCGGATAGCGAGCTGTTAACCTGTCCTTGGTTGCCGTCCTGTTGTTCCTCCATCCGGTATAAGCAAAGGTATCCCCGTCACGCTATGTACATCAAGCGTGGCTACACGGTATTTGTACCCCGTGAAATCCCCCTCCTTTCCTGCGATATAATACGGTATTTGAAAAAAGTTTACGAAATCTGAATGATGAGAAAAGGCCCTTTCAGAATAAAAATGACGTATTTTATCTTGTAATATTACAATCTATTTTGTGTCACTTTTTGGATGTTTGTTGCAAGTCAATGAAATAATATTGTATCTTGGGACTACAAATTAACTAATATCATTTTTTAACTTTTAAAAAATCGAAATCAAACTATGGAAGATCAAAAACTGCCTGTGAGGACATTTATCCCAGCTAAAATTGGCGATGCGAGACAAAACTGGTACAAGACCAAGAAGAAACCGGAACTGGACAAGCTTGATGCGAATATCAAGGCGCCGGAAAGTTTCTTGATAGCAGACATCAGGGCCTTTGTTTCGGACGTCAGCAAACTCATCGCAAAAAATAGTAACCTGGGCGTATATTTCGGTACGCAAACCGATGGCAAACCAGACCTTGTATTGCTCTTTGCGAGCGTTAAAAAATGGTCTAATTTGCCCGGTGAATATTATCTTTTGAATGCGAAAGGAAGGTTAGAAGTGATTGCTGTTGAAAAAGCACATGCGTTAAGGAATAACTACCAAAACGGCATTAAGCCCCTGTTGAGCCGGTCTACCGATGATGGCCACACCGAAACGGAATATGTCTATTTTGAGAAGGACATTATTACCGAAATAGTAGATGAAATCGACTACCAAGCGAGACAGGGCAATATTAATGGACTGAAAATACAAATGGTGTCCTACGCCGATAAAAAAACAGAAGGAGGCTTTCTTAAAACACTGACACCGAAGTATATTCAACGGCTTGCCATTCTGTTTACCTATGTAAAGGATGGACGGGATACCACCTTTGAGGAGATCGACCAGGAAAGGTTTAGACTCACGATAGCAGCGCAGGAAGGACCTCTTGTCAGCGGTTTGGATACAGGAAGACCAGTCCCACCTCCAATTCCAAACCCTGGAGAACCGGAAGAAAAATAATTTCTATGGCAGATGCAAATAGTTTATTATATTTATTTGGGGATATTAACGATGGCTGGACTGACGGCCATCGTTACCATAAGAAGGGGTCTATCTTCTCCTACCAAAATTATCGCCGTCTTAGTATTTTACACCACATTTGTAGAATGGAGTGCATTTTATAAGATCGACTTTCTTCAGGATAAAAATAATGTGCAGATGTACAATTTTTTTATGCTGGTACAATACTTGGCCTTTGCTTATTATTTTCAACAAATGATAAAATCAATTTCTGTTCATAAGGTCATATATGTCTTTCAATATTTTTTTCCAATATTTTGGTACATTCTTGTATTTTTTGTCTTTAAAATTGATGAATGGAATAGTTATTCGTACATTGTAGGTGGCGTTTTTACCATTTTTTGGGCAATTGCCTATTGTTACGAACTATTTACAGCTAATGAACCTCTTATATTAAGTAGAAACAGTGAATTTTGGATTGCAATAGGCTTGCTTTTCTTCTATGTTTGCAGTGTACCTTATATGGGAATGTATCGCTTTTTGACAGAATATCATCCTTATTTGGCTACATTGTTGTGGATACCATTACAAGTCCTAAATATCTTCATGTATTCCCTGTTTACCTATGCCTTTATATGCCAACTGACCGCTACCAAGAGATCTTAGCCGTTATCATT
>JBEBRE010000127.1:0-8015 GCA_040394995.1 Sphingobacterium wenxiniae | reverse complement strand
GTATAATTATCTGTTTGAAACAATAAAAATGCAATGATAGATTATAAAAAGATAGCTAAATCAGGGATGTTGGTTATAGCACTGACGACAATTAGTCTCAACTCATCAGCCCAACAGTTGACAAAATATGTAGATCCTTTTATCGGCACAGGGGGGCATGGGCATACCTTTCCTGGGGCAACCGTTCCCTTTGCGCTGGTACAGCTCAGTCCTGATAATGGCGTGAGTGGTTGGGATTGGGTAAGTGGTTATCATATTTCTTCCGATTCCATTGCAGGTTTTAGCCATATGCACCTGAGTGGTACAGGCATTGGCGATTGGTTGGATATTGCGGTGATGCCATTAAAGCAACCGGCCCTTTCACTACAGGCCAATGTCAAACAAAAATTCTCGCACGATAATGAAAGTGCAAAACCAGGTTACTATCAAGTCACTTTGGATAATGGAATCCGTGCGGAGCTGACCTCTACGGAACGTGTTGGTTTCCATCAATATCATTTTCCACAAGGAACGGAAACCCCAACGATACGAATCGATCTCAAACACCAATACAATTGGGATAAACCCACTAACTGCTATTTGCAACAGGTGAATGATACCACAGTGATTGGTCTGCGTGAGTCGAGTGGCTGGGCCAATAAGCAACATGTTTATTTTACCCTTATTGCATCGCAACCTATTACGAAAGTGCATATGACGACTTCTTCGGGAAGCCGTGAATCAAAAGAAGCCAAAGGTGAATGGGTGATTGCAAACCTGGTATTTCGTAAAACCGACAACATAAAGATGAAAGTCGCTTTATCTACGACAGATAAAGACAAAGCGACTAAGGCGCTCAGCGAGATACCAGATTGGAACTTCGCACGGGTCCAATCAGAAGCGGAAAGCAAATGGGAAAAGGAACTGGGCAAAATTAAAGTGGAAGCCAACGATGAACGGTTGAAAACCATTTTTTATGCGGCTTTGTACCACACTGCGGTAGCGCCTACACTTTACTCAGATATGGATGGCGAATACAAAAATTATAAAGGTGAACGGCACAAGATGCCCAACGGGGGGCAACGTTATACATTTTTCTCTCTTTGGGACACATTTAGAGCATTGAAACCGCTGTTTACCATTACGCAGCCTGAAAAATACACGGACATGCTCAACAGCATGCTTGCTTTCCATGATGAAAATGGCCTTTTGCCGGTGTGGGATTTAAGCACGTTTGAGACCAATACCATGACCGGCTATCACGCTATACCGGTATTGGCTGATGCTATCTTAAAAGATTGGCCCGGTCTGGATACCGAACGTGCTTATCAGGCTATGCGCAAATCTGCATTCCAAGAGATTCGTGAGGTCCCGGATTATATTAGATATGGCTATGTGCCACAAGATGTAAATGGAGGTTCCGTCACCAAAACCTTAGAGTATGCTTTTGACGATTATTGTATCTCCTTAGTAGCCCAAAAGCTGGGTAAAATGGAAGACTACGACTTATTCACAAAGCGTGCTAAAAATTATGTCCATCATTTTGATCGTGAAAGTGGATTTATGCGTGCACGATTAAAGAACGGTCAATTTGTTGAACCTTTTGATCCTTTCTATTCAGAGCATGATTTTGACAAAAGTCAATATATTGAAGGTAATGCTTGGCAACATTCTTTTTTTGTACCACATGATGTACGAGGCTTGGCTAAGCTATTCTCTAAAAAGGATGGTTTGGACAAGATGTTGGATAAGCTCTTCGCTGCGCCTTCCTATATGACCGGTGAAAACCAATCTCCAGACGCCAGTGGTTTCATCGGGCAATACGCACATGGCAATGAGCCGAGTCATCATATTGCGTATATGTATACCTATATCGGCAAGGCTTGGAAAACCCAAGAGAAAGTACGTCAAATTGTGGATTCCATGTACCATGATCGACCTGACGGTTATGCAGGGAACGAGGATGCTGGACAGATGAGTGCATGGGCTGTTTGGTCTATGATGGGACTTTACCCGGCTTCTCCGGTAGGAGGTGAGTATGTGTTTGGCAGTCCGGTTTTGGATAAATCAACCATTACAATGCCCAATGGGAAAACGTTTACCATCATTGCCAAGAATAACTTAGAGAAGAATATCTATGTGAAATCAGTCAGCTTGAACGGTAAAGCTTACCATAAGACTTATATCAACCATGCCGACCTGGTAAAAGGAGGAGAATTGGTTTTTGAGATGTCGTCCAAACCGAATAAGAAATTCGGCAAGCACCGAGATAGTTGGCCGACTTCCATGGAGAACTAAAGAAGAGGCAACGTTTTGCTGTTTACAAGTCCGAAGAGAGCCATTCCAATGAAGAACTCTTCGGACAGAGTGGTTTATGGACCTTACAAAATGTCCCTAATAATTGCATACACGTCAAGTTAAGCAAAACTATGTCGTCATTCCGACAGCTTTCTCCGAAAGCATTCGTATTGGCGTCAAGTTAAGGTTATTCAGCGTCTTGTTGAAACGTTTTAAAGCATAGCTACATAGCTTTTTTGCTATCCCGACGTTAGGAGGGATCTATAATAGATGTCTTCCCGAAAAATCGGGACAGGCTCTACCGTCGACGACACACAAAGGCTTTTATCCCATTTTTATCTCTCGTTACGACATTTAAGGAACGGTTGGAAGAGATCGTAGCGAGATGCTGACCGATTTCGAGCCCTCCAGGAGTTCTCTCTGTGGCCGTAGCTGTCTTTAGATCGTTTATAATGGTATACTTATTGATAATATAAAAACATATAGTTATCACAATTTAATACTAAAAAATGGCAGATTTCAGCAATATTAATATACAGGATTTATCGAATAGCGAAGAACATAGCTCTGGCGATTTTTACGACAATTTTCGTGAAAAGTTAAATTCAGTGGAAAAATTTCCCTGTTTGTATACATTCAAATTCATTGTGAAGGCCGATAAGGATAAACTTGACGCTGTGAAGGCCATATTCACCCATTCGAGTGCTAAATTTTCGGAAAAGGAATCCTCGGGTGGAAAATATAAGTCCGTCACCGTAGAAACTTTTGTGAACAATGCCGAAGAGGTGATTGATTATTATAAAAGGGTTTCAGGTATCCAATCGGTTATCATGCTGTAAAAGTGCAAAAGAGTTGCCAATATGACAGCTCTTTTGCTTGTTATAGGATTTTTACAATCAAAATCCGGGGCCACTCCCCAGAAAACCGTAAATTCGTGAAAATTAAATAAACGATGAATTGGAACAAATCAATATTTTTAGCGTTGGCCCTGTTGGCAGGTGGTATACAGGTCCATGCACAGGACAATCTGATCAATGCGCTAAAGAGCAATGTTAGCGACAACAGCAAAGAAGGGTTTAGGTTTACGGAAGTTATTAACTTAGGAAACACCTCTATCAAGGATCAAGGATCGTCTGGTACATGCTGGGCGTATTCCGGGAACTCGTTTCTCGAATCGGAAATGATCCGAATGGGAAAACAGCCAGTGGAAATTTCTTCTATTTACACAGCACGGAATATCTATGTTGAAAAAGCGAAGAACTTTGTTCGTCTGCACGGCGTCCAGGCACAAGGCGACGGAGGGCAGTTGCACGATGTGTTGATCGCTTTCCGGAAATACGGTGCCGTTCCTCAGGAAATATATACTGGATTACAACCCGGACAGACCCGCAACAATTTTTCGGAAATGAGTCCTATATTGCAGAGCATTACCGAAAACGTGGCCAAAAGCAAAAAGCCTGGTAAAAATTGGTTAAACGCCTTTGCCGCGGCAATGGATTCGTATTTGGGGGAAGTTCCTGAGTCTTTCCAGTACAAAGGCAAAACGTATACACCAAGAACATTTGCAGACGAAGTGGTGGGTATCCATCCGGACGATTATATCGGTATATCCTCTTTTGAAGAACATGCTTACTATAAGCCGTTTGTATTGCTGATTCCGGACAACTGGTCGTTTGAGCGTTTTTATAATGTGCAGATCAATGATTTAACAGATATTATCGACAATGCGTTGCAAAACGGGTATACCGTTGCTTGGGCTACTGATGTGTCGGAAAAAAGCTTTAGTTGGAAAAACGGAATAGCGTATGTGCCTGAAAAACCGGTCGAACAAATGACGAAGGAGGAATTGGACAATATGTTCAATGGCCCGAAAGCTGAAGCGAAAATTACCCCTACTCAACGTCAAGAGTCTTTCGATAATTTCACCACGACTGATGATCATGGGATGCATATCGTGGGCCTAGTGAAAGACCAAAATGGCAAAGAATATTATATCGTTAAAAACTCTTGGGGAGAATCCAACGACTATAAAGGCTATATGTATGCGACGAAGGAATATGTTCGTTACAAAACAATTTCCTTGTTGTTGCATAAAAAGGCTCTAACTAAGAATATGCAATCGAAATTAGGCATTTAGAGAAGGTTTTTTGCCTGTTTTTGGAAAATCCCAAGAAATTTTTCTTGGGATTTTTTGTTAAATATTCTTAGATTGGACATGATAATTTCAGGCGTGACAGCAAAATTAGGTGTGAAACTGTATGAATTGGTATTCATAAAAAAGACATAAATAATCTGTACCTGCCTGCGATAGGCAAGCTTCATTACCGTTAAAAAAACAAACTATTATAATGAAAAAGTTATTTTTATTATTGTTAATGGTGCCTCTTTTGGTCATCGGACAAGAAAAAGGGATACAATTTGAACACGGCACAACTTGGGAAAAAGTGAAAGCAAAGGCAAAAGCCTCAAACAAGCATATATTTGTGGATTGCTTTACGACGTGGTGTGGACCGTGTAAGTATATGTCCAACACGATTTTTCCGCAAGAAAAGGTAGGTGAATTTTTCAATGCGAATTTTGTGAACCTTAAAGTTCAGATGGATCAGACCAATGGAGACAACGAGGAAGTTAAATCTTGGTATGACGAGGCCAAGCGCTTTGCAAAAGATTATAATGTAAGGGCTTATCCTACTTTCTTGATTTTTAATCCCGATGGAGAACTGGTACATCGTATTGTTGGCGGTGGTGAGGCTGACGCGTTCATTGCCAGAGCAAAAGAAGGGCTAAACCCGGAGACACAATATGTCACGCTTAGTAAGAAGTTTGAAGCTAATCCGAATGACGCCGACATTGCCAAGAAAATGGCCTTGGCAGCAGAATCCTCTTATGATCAGGAGTTGGAGAAAAAAGCAATATCCCGCTATATCGGCCTTGTAGGTGACCAAGAAATGTTGACTCAGGAAAATATTTCGCTGTTGTTACAAGGTGCGCAGTCTTCTTCTTCATCGGCTTATCAAATCCTTAAAAATAATCAACATACAGCAAATGAATTACTGACCTCGCAACATAAAACCGTTAATGATATACTTTCTACGGTTTTGGCACAAGAGCTTGTCTATCCTAAAATGAGTAGAGATGGCTATCTTCCGGTAAATTTTGATAGTTTACAGACCGCCATCGAAAAAGCACATCCGTATGTTAAAATGGCAAGTGCTATTGCTCAAGCGAAGACACAATATTATGGCTACTATAAAGATTGGCCTGCATTTAAAGATGCAGTGAATGCATTTATCAACAGTGATGCGGACAAGGTTTCGCCACAATTCTTAAATTCCTTTGCTTGGTCTATATTTGAAAATTGCGATGACCCGACCTGTATCCAAGCAGCCTTGAACTGGAGTAAAAAATCATTGGAAGGCGGTGAAAATCCTGCATTTTTGGATACCTATGCCAATCTGCTGTACAAATCAGGCGATAAAGAGAATGCCATTAAATGGCAAAAAAAAGCTGTTGAACATGCATCAGCGCATGAAAAGGAAAATTATATCGCCACCTTGGACAAAATGAAAAAAGGCGAACAGACTTGGTAAAACTTTTTTCTTAATGGCCACGTCCCATGTCTGCCCACGACAGACATGGGACGTGGCCATTGTTTTAATAATAGGAAGAACCAATATGACGAATAATGGTGAGATATCCTTTCCGCGTTTTTAGTTTGACTCTCGGGTGCGCCCTATATTCTATTTCATAGAGATAGGTTCCGTCCAATAAAAACTCCCCATCGAAATCATCCAGATAGTCGTCCGAACTATAAACCCGCTGTCCCCATCTGTTATAGATACGGAGTTTCACCCAAGAAAGCATGTTTTGCTTTTTTACGTAAAAGAAGTCGTTTATCCCATCGCCATTTGGCGTAATGATATTGGGAATAAAAAATGTACGAGGCAATATGTGCAATGTGGCTACATGATAGGTGATTTCATAATTGTCAGACATGTAGCCAGACAAGATGAGGTCGTATTGTCCAATCGAGACGGCTCCCTGTGAATCTCCCGTATAAGCAGGACTTCCTGACAAATCGCTTTGATCATCATCAAATTTAAATCCTGAAAATGTCATTTCAGTACTTCCGAAAAAAGGTATCCCGTCATGCATTTTAACGGTATCGGCTAGGCTTATGGTTAATGGTGCTGGGAGGATGTGCAACGTTCCATCTACGAAATCTATTTGATAGTTGCCACTTAAAGAAAGTGTGCCTTGCATGATGGTATATATCCCCACATCTTCGCCTCCTGTTCTCTGTAGAGATCCCGTCATCTCATCATCTTCCACCAGTTCGGGCGTTACGGAATATAAAAGTGTTGGATCATCTTCGCCATATTCTTTAGATTGGGGTAGGGCAGCAATACGAATAGATTTGGGGACTACTTGTAGTCTTGCAGTCAATATCACGGTTTGATAGCCATTTCCAGAGATCGTTGCGGTAACATATTCTTCGCCAACATCACGCAGATGATTATTAGAAGAATAGCTTACTTGTAGTCCGTTGGGTAACTGACCGTCAATAGCCAGTTGATGTGTATTTCCGTCATATTCAAAAATCCCATTGGAGAAGGTAACCGCCGGCACATCCCGTAAACGTGTGTGAAATTGAGTGGGAGTACAGCCAGGGGCTTCGCTAACGGTGTTGTAAGGAACGACTCGAATATAGTACACCGTATCTCGACCAACTCATTCGTTAAGGTATAGCTTGTTATATTACCTATATTTTCAGCATCTATAATTTCACCACCTGTAATCGTCGTGCCGACGGTAAGCCGATAACCGGTCGCATTCGGGACGGGATTCCAGGAAATTGTCGGCAGGAGGGATACATTTGTCTCGCCGTCTAAGGGTGCTGTAATTGATGTACAACCTGGGAGGGTAGGCAAGGTCTCGGTGGTAAAGCTGATTTCCGGACATCCTGTAGCACTGCCTACAGTATTATAGGGAACAACGGAAACATAGATGGTTTCGTTTTCAGGGAGGTCGGAGGAAGGGTTAAAGATTGTGCCGTTGACATCGACGTTATCCGCGATGTCCGTTGCGCCCGGGGTGGTTCCGATGGAGATGTGGTAGCCCGTAGCTCCGGCCACGGCATCCCAAGTGATGTCGGTGTTCACCGGAACACCGGTGGTATTGTCAGCGGGCGTAATGTTTGTTGCGCAACCGGGGGCGGTAGGCAAGGTCTCGGTGGTAAAGCTGATTTCCGGACATCCTGTAGCACTGCCTACAGTATTATAGGGAACAACGGAAACATAGATGGTTTCGTTTTCAGGGAGGTCGGAGGGAGGGTTAAAGGTTGTGCCGTTGACATTGATGTTGTCCGCGATTTCTGTAGCACCCGAGGTGGTTCCGATGGAGATGCGGTAGCCCGTAGCTCCGGCCACGGCATCCCAAGTGATGTCGGCGCTCACCGGAACACCGGTGGCATTGTCAGCGGGCGTAATGTTTGTTGCACAACCGGGGGCGGTAGGCAAGGTCTCGGTGGTAAAGCTGATTTCCGGACACCCTGTAGCACTGCCTACAGTATTATAGGGAACAACGGAAATATAGATGGTTTCGTTTTCAGGGTGGTCGGAGGGAGGATTAAAAATTGTGCCGTTGACATCGACGTTATCCGCGATGTCCGTTGCGCCCGGGTTGGTTCCGATGGAGATGCGGTAGCCCGTAGCTCCGGCCACGGCACCCCAAGTGAT
>JBEBRE010000126.1:0-8107 GCA_040394995.1 Sphingobacterium wenxiniae | reverse complement strand
TATAAAAATAAATTATCTTAGCGGTAATATTTGTTATAGATATGGAAATATCTCTACAAAGATTGGCTGTTTACCCTTCGGATCTGCAGCGGATGACGGGACAAAGTGTTCGCACTTGCCAACGTCTTCTGAACAAGATTCGGGATATGTTTGGATTAGGTAAACGTCAGTTGGTGACGGTTTACCATGCGTCCGAATATCTCGGTATTCCCGTGAGGGATATGTCCCGATTTATTCGTTAAAACAAACACCGGCAACCGGGTATTGCTGGGCAGCAAAAAACGAAAGAAAAGCACATGGTATATTTCACCATGTGCTTTTTTGTGATTTAACATAGGAACAAGCCCTCAGAATTTGCCGAGCATGAACAACTTGACCAACGCAAGTTTTTGTCTAACGGCAACATGGTGAATCGATCCGATCAGTGAGGTATAAAAACCTGTCAGATCTCGAGATCTGACAGGTTTAATGGTTTATGTCTTACTTCACCTCGGATACACGAATGGTGTTTGTTCTTCCTTTTTCGTGCAACGGGGTAGAAGAGGTGTTGATGACGATTTGTCCGGTAGTCACCAAATTGTTTTCCACCAATAGACGGTTTACATCTTGTATGGTGCCGTCTGTGCTTTCAAATCTGTCGTAGATGAATGCTTTGACACCCCAGACCAAGCTCAATAAATTTAACAACTTTTGGTTGCCCGTAAAAACATAAATGTCTGCGTTGGGCCGATAGCTGGAAATTTCGAAAGCCGTATAACCTGAAGAGGTCATAACGGCGATAGCCGAAGCACTGGTGTTTTGCGCTAAATAAATAGAAGATCCGCAAATGGCATCCGGTATCTTTGTTTTGGCAGCATGAATGCTTTCTTTGTTGCTGTAGTATGGATAAGAAGTGTGTTCCACATGGGTGATAATCTTTGCCATGGTCTCGATGACAATTTCCGGAAATTCACCGACCGACGTTTCACCGCTTAGCATCACGGCGTCTGCGCCATCCAATACGGAGTTTGCCACGTCGTTTACCTCTGCGCGCGTAGGACGAGGAGTGGTAATCATGCTTTCCAACATTTGCGTCGCGATGATGACCGGTTTAGACAGGTCGCGGCATTTTTGTACAATCACTTTCTGCAAGCCAGGTACCTTTTCCATGGGCATTTCCACGCCCAAGTCGCCACGGGCAACCATGATGGCGTCGGTAGCCTCAATAATAGCGTCGATATTGTCGATAGCTTCTGGTTTTTCGATCTTGGCAATGACCAATGCGTGGCTGCCTTTGGCTTTGATAATCTCCTTGCATTGCAGGATATCTTCAGCCGAACGCACAAAAGACATGGCAATCCAGTCGGCCCCGTTGTCTAAAGCAAAGTTGAGGTTGTCCAAATCTTCTTCTGTCAATGACGGAATAGAGACTTTCGTGTTCGGTAAGTTAACACCTTTGCGGGATGTCAGTATCCCACCGTGCACCACCTGACACTTGACGGTATCCTTGTAGTTGGTGTTGATTACCCTCAATTGTAGCTTTCCGTCGTCCAACAGGATAATCTCGCCTTCTTTAACATCGTTGGGAAAATTTTCGTACGTGATATAAATCCTTTTTTCGTCGCCGATGAGTTCTTCTGTAGTGATTTCGATATCAGATCCATTTACCAATATGGCACCACCTTCTTTCATCTTGCCAATACGGATTTTAGGACCTTGCAGATCGGCCAGAATCCCAACGTTGAAGGTGTGTTCGTTGTTGATTTCCTGAATAGTCTTAATTACTTTTAAATGGTCTTCTTGACTGCCGTGGGAGAAATTCAGACGGCAAACATCCACACCTTTGGCAATCATATTGGTTAAAACAGTTTTGTCCGACGATGCTGGACCTAGTGTGGCTACTATTTTTGTCCTTTTTTGAATCTTGTTCATTTACAATATTTTAATAATGAATTTTCTGCTAGTTGATTTTAAATGTGATTTGCAAAAATAACAATCTGTTTGATAAATCGGTTTAGTTACGGTGTATTTTTTACACTTTGTGCGTTCCATTGCTTAAAAAATCAGGTTTTCCTTGGACTTCAACAGTGTGGGGTCTAAATCTTTTGCCAGGAGCACTTCCGGAATGTTCCGGATGTCTTCCAAGAGCATGCGCAAATCTTCTTGGTCTATATAGTGTTTTATCATCAACAGATAGTCGAAGTTGGGCAGTTCAGTCAACAACGGGCTGCCCTCTATGCTGCGGTTATTGATTAAATAATATTCGTATTCAAAATTTTCATCACAGTATCTATACATGGAGAAGTGGTGCTTGGTCACCTTCTTTTGCCTGTTTTTTTCAAAGATAATGTGGAAATCCATTTCATCTTTGTCTTTCTCCTTTATGTACCCTTTATGGTCTATATAGCTTTCCTTGCCACGTACAAATTCAAGGCCGGTATGTTTGGATATGAAATGGCAGAGCCGATAATCACGCAGGGGGCAACTGATTCCGATCAGCACGAAATCCAATTCTGCTTCGAAGTCAAAATCTATAGTTAAATGTTTCTTGACAATGTTCACGTTGTATGAATAGAATGCGTACCGAAAGTACGAAAAATTACGTAAAATCACATTTTTAACGTATGAAAAAGTTTTAATATGAATATTCTTGGTAGTTATATTTTTTTTTGGTAATATTGGATAGGTGCTTCGTGCGTGTCGGTTTTAAGGCATTTGGTGCTGCATGCGTTCTTATATTTTGCATCTAAAAATCAAAAAGGTTTGATTTTTGGGGAAATTTATTTTTCTTTGCACAGATTTATTAAACAATTAAACTATAAAATCATGTCAGATATCGCATCAAGAGTAAAAGCAATTATCGTTGAAAAGTTAGGTGTAGACGAAAATGAAGTAACACCTGAAGCTTCATTCACGAATGATTTAGGTGCAGACTCACTTGACACAGTTGAGTTGATCATGGAATTTGAAAAAGAGTTCAATGTGGCTATCCCAGACGATCAAGCTGAAAACATTAGTACAGTAGGTCAGGCTATCTCTTACTTAGAAACGAACGTTAAATAACTAATTTGTTAGGCCAAACATAATTAATGGAGCTTAAAAGAGTAGTTGTAACAGGCTTAGGCGCTCTTACACCACTTGGCAACACCGTTTCTGCTTATTGGGACGGGTTGATAAATGGTGTAAGTGGCGCCGCCTTTATTACGCATTTCGATGCATCAAAATTTAAAACCCAATTTGCTTGCGAAGTAAAGGGATTTGACCCACATGATTTTATGGATCGCAAAGAGGCCCGTAAACTCGACCCCTTTGTGCAGTATGCAATTGCTTCAAGTGATGAGGCGGTTAAGGATGCTGGATTGGAATTTGATAAATTGGACACCAACCGTATCGGTGTGATTTGGGGTTCGGGCATTGGTGGGATAACCACCTTTGTGGATGAAGTGAGTGCTTTTGCCAAAGGCGATGGAACACCTCGTTTCAATCCTTTCTTTATCCCTAAAATGCTTGTTGACATTGCCCCTGGGCATATCTCTATGCGCTATGGGTTAAGAGGCCCAAATTTTTCGGCCGTGTCGGCTTGCGCTTCTTCCACAAATGCTATGATTGATGCTTTCAACTATATCCGTATGGGTATGGCCGATATCATTATCACAGGTGGTTCGGAAGCTTCCGTCAACGAAGCGGGCATTGGCGGCTTCAACGCCATGCATGCGCTGTCTACGCGGAACGACGATCCGAAGACTGCATCACGGCCTTTTGACAAAGACCGAGATGGATTTGTCTCAGGTGAAGGATCGGGTGCTATTATCTTGGAAAGCCTGGAACATGCTTTGGCCCGCGGTGCTAAGATATATGCAGAAGTAGCTGGTGGCGGTATGAGTGCCGACGCACATCACATTACGGCCTCCCATCCAGATGGTTTAGGTGCTAAATTGGCGATGGGCAAAGCGATAACCGACGCAAACATGCAGTATTCGGATATTGATTATATCAATGTCCATGGCACATCGACACCCGTGGGTGATATTAGTGAAACAAAAGCTATTAAAGATCTGTTTGGCGAGCATGCCTATAGATTGAACATCAGTTCGACAAAATCAATGACAGGACACCTTTTGGGCGCTGCAGGAGCTATTGAGGCCATCGCTTCTATCTTGGCCGTGAAGAACGATATTGTCCCCCCGACGATCAATCACTTTACCGATGATCCTGAAATTGACAATAACTTGAACTTTACTTTTAACACCGCACAAAAGCGTGTGGTGAATGCCGCATTAAGCAATACCTTCGGTTTCGGGGGGCACAATGCATCGGTAATCGTGAAGAAATACAAGTCTTAATGCATATTAAGATGAACATAGGATAGCGATCGATAGGTAGTTTTGCAAGAGACTACCTATCGATTATTTGTAATGGATGGTTGAATGCCTTTCTCCAGAATATATTATTTATATTTTTCTCCTCATAAAGCTTACGTTCGTAAACTGAAGAATATTCTTGGCTTTATTCCGGGCAATGTCAGATTGTATCAAATGGCATTTCGGCACAAATCTGTCGCAAGGCATATCAAACAAGGTGTTAAAGACAGTAATGAACGCTTGGAGTTTCTTGGCGATGCGGTATTGGGTTCGGTAGTGGCCGAGTTGTTGTTTAAGCTATACCCCTATAAAGACGAAGGTTTCTTGACAGAGTTGCGCTCTAAAATTGTAAGCCGAGCCAATCTCAATCAGCTTTCCCGGAAACTTGGCTTTAATGAACTGATCGAATACGATGCCCGGATGATCAATTATCCCAATAAGCAAAGCTCGCTCTTGGGCGATGCTTTTGAGGCGCTGGTAGGTGCTGTCTATGTCGATAAGGGGTATAAGTTCACGCGTGAGTTTCTGTTAACACGTATTATAAAACCACATGTTGATATACATACGTTGGAAATCACAGAAACAAATTTCAAAAGCCGCTTGATAGAATGGTGTCAGCACTTTGGCAAAGATGTACAGTTCGTCCATGTTGACAATCCGGCAGGTGAGAGCTCCAAACTCTTTACGGTGGAGGCGGTTGTTGATGGCGAAGTTTGTGGATTAGGGAGGGATTTCAATAAGAAAAGCGCCGAAAAGCTTGCCGCAGAGAAGGCTTGTGAATATCTAAAGGTATTTGAACTGGAAGAGCATTCGCATTAGCGACTTTTTGTTACCTTTGCCGCATGGCAACTATTAAACCCTCTTTGGCTAAAGGAACGCGTGATTTCTCCCCGCAGGAGATGGAAAAACGCAATTATATATTCCAAACCTTAAAGAACGTTTTTAAAAAATTCGGTTACAACGAAATACAGACACCTTCGTTTGAGAATTTGTCTACCCTGACTGGTAAATACGGAGAAGAGGGGGACAAACTTATTTTTAAAATCCTAAATTCAGGTGATTACCTCAGCAAGGCGCCGGAAGATTTATTGGCCGCTAAGGTATCCAATGGACTCATCCCGCATATCTCAGAAAAGGCCTTGCGTTATGATTTGACTGTTCCGTTTGCACGTTATGTAGTGATGCACCAACATGAAATAACACTGCCTTTCAAGCGCTTTCAAATGCAACCCGTATGGCGTGCAGATAGGCCACAACGTGGTCGTTACCGGGAATTCTATCAGTGTGATGTCGATGTGGTGGGATCACCTTCGTTGCTCAATGAAGCCGAATTTGTCCTGATTTATCATGAAGCCCTTACTGCGTTGGGATTGAAGGACTTTACGGTGAAGATCAACAACCGCAAGATTTTATCCGGCATAGCAGAAGTGATCGGGAAACCTGAACTCATTGTGGATATGACGGTTGCCATTGACAAGTTGGATAAAATTGGATTGGAAGGCGTGAATAAAGAATTGCTGGAAAGAGGATTTACAGGTGACGATTTGGAAACCCTACGACCTATCATCCTGTTGGAAGGCATAAATAACCAGAAATTAGAGCAACTTAAGCAGGTTTTGGCTCCATCCGAGGTTGGCCTGAAAGGCGTGTCTGAGCTGGAAGAAGTCTTTGCCTATCTCACATCTTTTGGTGCCTCGCACTTGCTGGAAAAAGTGGTGGAGGTTGACATCACCTTAGCCCGGGGGTTGAACTATTATACCGGTTGCATCTTTGAGGTCAAAACAAACGAAGTAGCGATGGGGAGCATCGGCGGTGGGGGACGTTACGACGACCTGACCGGAATGTTCGGATGGAAAGATCTGACAGGAGTAGGCATATCGTTCGGTGCCGATCGTATTTACGATGTTTTAGAAGAACTGCATCTCTATCCAAAATCGTCAAGCGAAACCACGAAGCTTTTAATTATCAATTTCGATGGGGTAATAGAACGTTTTACGTTGCCCTTGCTGTATCGTTTGCGCCAAGAGGGGATAGCAGTAGAGCTGTACCCTTCGCCGGTGAAACTAAAGAAACAAATGAGCTATGCGGACGGCAAACAGATCCCCTATGTGTTATTGGTAGGTGAGGAAGAAGTAGCATCCGGGCAGTTTTCCCTAAAGAACATGGAAAGCGGTGAACAGCAAAAGGTTGACTTAGGAACGTTGATTGCCTTGCTGAAATAGCCTATTGCATACCCATAAGGGTGGATTCCATGAGGTTAGTCAAATAAATGTTCGATGTGCTAATAGCCGGATGAAACACTTCTGATAAACTGTTTGGGCTATAAACAGACCATCCCTTTGGGAGGTGGGAGTGCGGTAGCTGAAATAGCATGAAGGTCGGATAGTTGATTTCGTTGGAGAATTTGTTGTGATGAAAAGACATTGCGGCAAAAAACAGCGAATTCCTGCGGAAATTTTATCCGAAATATCGTTATAATTGATTAGATTTGTCTCGATTTAGTTAAGAAATTCAATACGTTAAAATGAGTTCAACACCTATCACAAAAGAAACATATTTAGAGTGGTATAAATCTATGCTGCTTATGCGCAAGTTTGAAGAGAAAGCCGGTCAGCTATATGGCCAGCAGAAAATTCGCGGATTTTGCCACTTATACATTGGACAAGAGGCTGTTATTGCCGGAACTATTTCTGCTACCCGCCCTGATGACTCGGTCATTACGTCTTATCGCGACCACGCCCATGCCTTGGCAAAAGGAATGTCTGCCAACGAATGTATGGCGGAACTTTTCGGGAAAGCAACAGGCTGTTCAAAAGGTAAAGGCGGATCCATGCACTTTTTCTCAAAAGAGCTTAAAATGATGGGTGGCCATGGGATTGTAGGCGGACAGATTCCGTTGGGAGCTGGTATTGCCTTTGCAGAGCAGTATCTGGGCAACGATAGCGTCAATGTATGTTTTATGGGTGACGGTGCTGTGCGTCAAGGAGCTTTCAACGAAGCCATGAACTTGGCGATGTTATGGAAGTTGCCGGTTATTTTTGTATGCGAAAACAACGGATATGCCATGGGTACATCTGTGAAACGCACAACCAATATGATCGATATCTACAAAATGGGTCTTGGTTTTGATATGCCCTGTGCTCCTGTAGATGGAATGGATGTTGTTGCTGTGCATAATGCAATGGACGAGGCGGTGCAACGTGCACGTGCTGGTGAAGGTCCGACATTCTTGGAAATTCGCACCTATCGTTACAAAGGTCACTCCATGTCTGACCCGGCGAAATACCGTACGAAAGAGGAATTGGAGGAATACAAAGGACGCGATCCGTTGGTTTCTACAAAAATGGCTATTTTGGAGAACAAATATGCTGATGAAGCATGGTTTGCAGCGGTAGAAGCCGAAGTGAAGAAAGTGGTAGATGAATCGGTGAAATTTGCGGAAGAGTCTCCATATCCTGATCCATCGGAGATATACAAAGATGTGTACGTGCAAGAGGACTACCCTTTTGTCATGGATTAATAATAGAGGGAATTACTTTAACTTAAAGATATAATCTACTATAACAAATGGCTGAAGTAGTAAGAATGCCGAAAATGAGCGACACCATGACCGAAGGTGTAATCGCTAAATGGCACAAAAAAGTCGGTGATAAGGTAAACTCTGGTGACTTGATCGCTGAAGTTGAAACAGATAAAGCAACGATGGACTTTGAGTCCTATCAAGAAGGTACTTTGTTGTATATCGGCCCAAAGGAAGGAGAATCCGT
>JBEBRE010000125.1:0-8272 GCA_040394995.1 Sphingobacterium wenxiniae | reverse complement strand
AAAAAAATGGGACAAGTCTTTCTTTTTTAGACTTGTCCCAAGAGGTGATCCCGCTGGGATTCGAACCCAGGACCCATACATTAAAAGTGTATTGCTCTACCAGCTGAGCTACGGAATCTTTTAAACAGTGGAAAAGACATCCTTCCGTTGTTTAAAGTGTTGCAAAGGTAGATATTTCATCTGTAAATACAAATTTTCATACATTTTTTTTGAATGTCAATATCGAAAATCCTCTTTTTGAATCCGTTAGATAATACCATCAGAGACAAAAGCAATCACATCTTACGGAAGCCGGAAAGATTGTCTATTTTTTTATAAGATATTGGTATATATCAAATATTTGATATATTTGTGATATCAAAATGATATCACAAAAATTATTCATCATGGAAAAAATTATCAAACCCACCTCCGGCTATTTGGCAATTGCCCTGGCGTTTTTAGCATTGTTGCTCAGCATCCTTGCTTTTGTTCAGTTAACACAGGAAAAAAGTGTTATCTATGGCATATTCATCGTCATTTTAGCAATCGCTATCATCATCATTTTAAAAGGAATCATCATTGTACATCCTAACCATTCACGCGTATTGAATTTCTTTGGAAAATATGTGGGAACAGTCAAAGACAATGGACTATTTTTTGTAAACCCTCTTTTTAGTGCTACAAAAATGTCCTTACGTTCAGAGAACCTACAAGGCCAAACATTGAAAGTAAACGACAAAATGGGAAACCCAATCGAAATCGCAGCAGTAATTGTTTGGAAAATAGGCAATACCTATAAAGCTGCTTATGACGTAGAACGCATTTTTGATTATGTTCGAGCCCAAAGTGAGGCTGCTGTTCGCCATTTAGCTGTAAGTTTCGCCTATGATGATTTGGAAGACGATTCATCTGAAATTACCCTACGCAATGGTGGAGAGGAGGTAAACCATATTTTGGAAAGGGAATTGACAGCTCGGTTGGAAAAAGCAGGAGTAGTTGTGGAAGAAGCGCGCATTAGCCACTTAGCCTACGCCCCCGAAATAGCGGGAGCGATGCTACAACGCCAACAAGCCGCTGCTATTGTTGCCGCACGGGCAAAAATTGTAGATGGCGCCGTAGGCATGGTCGACATGGCACTGAAAAAACTATCCCAAGAAAATATTGTAGAGCTAGACGATGAGCGTAAAGCGGCAATGGTCAGCAATCTTATGGTCGTTTTATGTGGTGAAAAGGCTGCGCAACCTATTGTAAACACAGGAACTCTATACAATTAAATTGGAAAAAGCCATGGCGCATTATAAAAAGTTATAGGGCTGGAATATCCCTCCTGATTCCGATTGCATCAAAAATGGATGAAAGATTTTCAGTAGAATTTCTATCTTTTAACAAGGAGGGAGATAGCCTTAAAAAAGCAGACAAATATGAAAAAGAGTTTTGTGGTCAGGATTGATGACGAGATGTTTAAGCTTCTGGAGAAATGGGCACACGATGAGTTTAGAAGTGTAAACGGGCAAATTGAATACATCATCAACCAAGGGCTCATTCAAGCTGGCAGAAAGAAAAAAAACAGTCATAAAGAGGATATTACAGAAGACGAGAGGAGAAATAAATAACGTCTATAAGCAAAAAAGGGTGTTATCTTCGATAACACCCTTTTGATGAAAATTTACTATTTAACAGCCAATCGTTGTTCCATTCGGGATGACAGCATCCTTTTTCACAACAACAATTCCATCACAAATGGAATGGGTGTAAAAATTTCCATCCTCTAAATGTGGACCTCCCTTTATACGTACATCATTGCCTATTCGACAGTTTTTATCTAAAATAGCATTCTCAATGTAACAACGTTCACCTACTCCTATGGGGGGCGGTTGCTGTGTACTTCCTAATTCCAGCACCTCTTCCAATTGTTCGTAGTAATCACACCCCATCATATATGTGGATTTGACCACTGTACCGGCCGCTATCCGCGAACGTACTCCTATTACAGAGCGTTCCAGTTTATCAGCATTCAATATACATCCGTCTGCAACTACAGTGTTGTTCAGTGTTGTGCCCGAAATTTTAGAAGGTGGCAACATCCGCGCGCGCGTATAAACTGTTTCATTGAACAGGTTAAAATCTGGGATGTCATCTGTTAATCCAATATTGGCATCAAAAAATGATTTTATCGTTCCGATGTCGGTCCAATAACCATCGAACTGATAGCTCAACACTTTCTTGGTTTGTATGGCCTCTGGAATGATTTCTTTGCCGAAATCTAACCCCGGATTGTTGGTCAGCAAACCTCGAAGCACATTTTTGGAAAAAACATAGATACCCATTGAGGCCAAATAGTTTCGCCCCTGATGTTGCATGTCTTCCGATACATCCGATGTCCAATTAGGCAATTCTTCTTTCGGGGGTTTCTCCACGAAAGAGGTAATTTCGTTTTCTTCATTCGATTTCAAAATCCCAAATCCCGTGGCGTCTTTGGCGTTGACTGGAATGGTGGCAATGGTAACATCTCCTCCATTCGCCACATGAAAATTAACCATGGCAGCATAATCCATTTGGTACAATTGGTCGCCCGAAAGAATCAACACATACTCATAATCCACATTCACCAAATTCTTGTGCGTTCTCCGAACCGCATCAGCAGTTCCTTCAAACCAACTATCTCCTTCTGCTGTCTGCTCTGCCGCCAAGATATCCACGAAACCTTTACTGAAAATACTAAAGTTGTAAGAGTTTTTGATGTGTTTGTTCAACGAGGCCGAATTGAACTGTGTCAAGACGAATATCTTATTGTACCCGGAATTTAGACAGTTAGAAATAGGAATATCTACCAAACGATATTTTCCTCCGATCGGAACTGCTGGTTTTGAGCGCTGTTCTGTTAATGGATAAAGCCGTGTTCCCCGACCCCCTCCCAGAACAATTGATACTACTTTGTGTGCCATACCCTTAATCTTTATAACTGGTTATACAAATTGATATATTGCTGAGCGGATTTGTCCCAGGAAAAATCCAACTCCATTTCCTTTTTGCGAATCCGTTGCATATTTCCTCTTTTTGCCACATAATCCAATGCTCGCTCAATTGCCACGACAGCATCATCAGCCTGTGCTTCCGGAAAAACAAAACCGTAACCACCTTTTTCACTGACATCGCTTACCGTATCCTTCAATCCTCCGATGCCACGCACAATTGGAATCGTACCGTATTTCATGGCATACAATTGGTTCAATCCACAAGGTTCAACACGCGAGGGCATTAAAATCATGTCTGCGGCAGCATATACCTCATGTGCCAGTGCTTCATTATACCCAAAGAAGACTGCTAAATTTCCTTGATAGCTTTCTAATAACTGCTGTAGGCCTGCTTGGATATCCTCATCTCCAGACCCCAGTATAAATATACTTATTTTATTTTCAGGATTCGAAAATATTTTTACAATTATTTCCGGCAACAAATCGGCTCCTTTCTCTCCTGCAAAGCGACCTATATATGTCAATAAAGGAAGGGAAGGATCCAATCCTACTTTCTGGCAAAAAGTTTCCTTATTTTGTTGTTTTCCTTTCTTAACCGTCGCAACCTCATAATTATGTGGAATCAAATTGTCTTGAGCCGGATTCCAATATGCATCATCAATGCCATTGACAATACCGTGTCCCTTTGCCGATTCATAACGAAATAAATCTTCCAATCCATTTGCCTGCTCATATAGTTCCAACAAATAACCACTGCTAACAGTAGTAAAAGCATCACTGCACTTTATTGCCGCAGCCAAGGGATTAATCAATCCATCCCAATCCAAAAGTCCCCATTTCCATGTATCAAAAGCAGGAAGCAGAATGCCTTTATTCCAATTCATCCAACCTTGGTATTGTCCGTTATGCACCGTAAAAACCGTCTTTACATCCGCAAATTGACTATAATCAACTGCATGTTTCATCAAAAAAGGGACTAATCCGACATGATGGTCATGACAATTAACCACATCCGGTTTAATCGAGGCTCCCTTTACCCAATGCAAAAACGCATGCTGAAAGGCAATCCACTGCTCGGCTTCGTCCGGATAACAGTAGACTTCCGGTCGATCTAATTTGCCCGGTATCTTGATAAGATAAAGCGGAAATCCCAAGCTATCCTTTTTTTCCTTAAGCACTTGATAATGCATTGCCTCTGACCCTTGCAAAAAAGAGCCTTCGAATACGACTTGAAACTTGTGTTCTTTGGTAAACGGGCGATCGTACCAAGGCGACACAACCCATGCATCCATACCCAGTTTACGTTGGTAACGAGGTAAAGCGCCCACAACATCTGCCAATCCGCCCACTTTAGCCAGCGGATAACATTCAACACTTAAATGTATAACATGCATAACCTTAAATTCTTTTTAGTACTAAACCTGCTAATGGTGGCAATGTCAGCGCAATTGATTGGTCACAATTCATCCATGAAATAGCTTCTGATTTAGCGGCATGTTGATGAACACCACTTCCATGATAAGATGGATCATCCGAATTCAAGATAACCTCCCATTCTCCAGCATAAGGCACACCAACACGATAATTTTCACGTACAACCGGTGTCAGGTTCAAAACGACTAAAATACTTTCAGCTTCGTTCGTACCCTTGCGCAGATAGGCAAACACACTACGTGCATGATCGCCCAATTCTATCCACTGAAACCCTTCCGGACTAAAAGCCTTTTCATACAAAGCCGTTTGCTCTTTATACAAGGCATTCAAATCCTTCACAAATTTCTGCATTCCTTTATGTGGCGCATATTGCAACAGATCCCAATCCAAGGATTGATTAATATTCCATTCGGCCGTTTGACCAAACTCGCCTCCCATAAACAGCAACTTAGTTCCCACAAATGTGTACATGTAGAGATACAGAGCCCGTAGATTGGCAAATTTTTGCCACTCGTCACCCGGCATCTTGTACAGCATCGACTGTTTTCCGTGGGCCACTTCATCATGCGATAGTGGCAACATAAAGTTTTCGTGAAAACCGTATACCGTTCCGAACGTTATTTTATCATGATGATATCCTCGATTTATCGGATCTTCCTTGAAATAGTTCAAGGTATCGTGCATCCAGCCCATCATCCATTTCATTCCAAAACCTAAGCCATCTGCATATGTAGGCCGACTAACCCTCGGCCAAGACGTAGACTCTTCAGCAATGGTCTGCACATCAGGAAAATGCTTGTATACAGCTTCATTAAACTCCTTTAGGAAATGCACAGCTTCCAGATTTTCACGCCCACCAAATTCGTTTGGAATCCATTCGCCCTCATTACGGGAATAATCCAAATAAAGCATGGAAGCGACAGCATCCACACGTAAACCGTCAATATGATAACGATCTAACCAAAAAAAGGCGTTGGATATCAAAAATGACCGTACTTCATTTCTTCCATAGTTGAAAATATATGATTTCCAGTCGGGGTGAAAGCCTTTACGAAGATCCTCATGTTCAAATAGGTGCGATCCGTCAAACCGATGCAGTCCATGCGCATCGCCTGGAAAATGAGATGGCACCCAATCCAAGATCACACCAATATTGCTTTTGTGAAGCAATTCGATCAAATACATCAAATCCTGCGGGCTTCCATATCGGGAAGCCGCCGCAAAATAACCTGTAATTTGATACCCCCATGACGGGTAATACGGATGTTCCATGACAGGTAACAGCTCTACGTGCGTAAAGCCCATTTGCTTGACATAGGGCACCAATTTATCGGCTATTTCACGATAATTCAAGAATCTTTCCGGTTCATTTGGATCCCTTATCCAAGACCCTAAATGCATCTCGTATACCGAGAACGGCTTGTCTAAAGCATTGTGGTCTATACGATTGCGCATCCATGCATTATCATTCCAGACATACCAAGTAGTGGCAACGATAGAAGCTGTGCGTGGAGGCAATTCACTATAAAGAGCGAAAGGATCGGCTTTTTCCAAATGCTCGCCCTCATGCGTCTGTATATGGTATTTATAAATTTCCCCTAGCCCTATCCCCTCGATAAAGCCCTCCCATATACCACTGCTATCCCAACGGACAAACAACTGGTGGCTGTGTGGATTCCAACCGTTGAAGTTGCCGATAACAGAAACGGATTGGGCATTGGGAGCCCAAACCGCAAAATGTACACCTTCCTTGCCTTTTTGAGTGACTGTATGGGATCCCAATTTCTCATACAGCTTAAAATGTTTACCAGATCGAAATAAGGCTATGTCATAATCTGTAAAGAGTGAATATACTTCTACTGGCTTATTCATGGTTCGAGGTTTTAAATCTGTTATTCTATGGTAATTTTTCTAAACTCCTTCTCAACAGTGACATAGGCCGTACCTTCTTCATCATATGACCAATCTAGTACATCGCCATCAACGTTGATTTTACGCATTTCGGCAGGAAGCCCAACGAAATAAAGTTTATACGTATCAAAGCGTTCATTGAACAAGCCTTCTTGATGTTGCAAGATCGATAGGTTATTTTCTCTACCTTCCACGATGAAATGCTTTTCATTATATACACTGTGCTCATACGCAAAAGTATCGCCGTGATCGATATAAACATAAGAGTCATGTTTTCCTAACCCATAATATACATTCAACCGCAAAGTATCAATATTTTTTTCTGACGTGTACTGCATCACCGGAAATTCAGGAATGACACTGCCTCCTTTCACAAAAACAGGCATTTCGTCCAAAGGTGTTGCAATAGCATGTTCCTGTCCTCCTTCAAAAGAAGCATTATCAAAGTAGTAATACCAGATACCTTCCGGCAAATACACGATTTTTGATTTCTGACCAGATTGTATTACCGGAGACACCAGTATCTTATCCCCAAAGCCAAATTCTTCTTCACGCAATAAGTTTTTTGGACGGTGTTGCTCCAACAAGGATACTGGTCTTAAAATCGGTTCACGGTATTTATGCTGCCGCCAGAACATGGTATAGATATAGGGTAGCAATTTGTATCGCATTTCGATAAATTTCTTACAAATAGCTTCCCATTCTGGGCCAAAGCTCCAGGGTTCCCGATCACGCGTATCTCCAGCCGAATGCACCCGCATAAAAGGTGAAAACACACCAAATTGCATCCATCGAGTATATAATTCCCCATCAGGTTCACCGGTAAAACCACCTACATCCGTTCCACAGAAAGATAGGCCAGAAATTGACAGACGTTGCAATTGCAATATCCCAATACGTAGATGCTCCCAAGTAGCAATGTTATCCCCTGTCCAGACTGAAGAATAACGCTGGGTACCGGCATACGCAGCGCGTGTGATGGTAAATGGACGTTTATTTTTCTGAAGCTTCTTCAATCCGTCATATGTGGAACGTACCATCTGCATACCATAGACATTATGGGCTTTCCGATGCGATCCTCTCAAGCCGTCAAAATGATGTCTGACATCATCCGGAAAAGTTCCTCGTCCAAATACTGCGGGTTCGTTCATATCGTTCCAAACACCTGCCACACCATCTTCGACTAAACCGCTATACAACGTGCCCCACCATTCGCGAACTTTAGGATTGGTATAATCAGGGAATTGGCAACGACCCGGCCAAACATATCCTTCCATGAAATAATCATCACCTCTCCGACAAAAATATTTATTGTCTTTCCCTTCCTTAAACACCCAATAATCATCATCGACTTTGATTCCCGGATCAATCATTACCACCGTCTTAAATCCGTTGGCTGCCAAATCCGCAATCATTTTTTTAGGCTCCGGAAAATACCGCTTATTCCAAGTAAAGCATCTGTAACCATCCATATAGTCGATGTCAAGATAGATGGCATCGCATGGTATTTCCCGTTTTCTAAACTCATCAGCCACTTCCCGCACTTTATTTTCAGGGTAATAGCTCCAACGGCACTGATGATAACCTATTGCCCATAAAGGCGGCATATAATGGGTTCCTGTCAGCTCATGATATCGTTTAACGACATCCATGATAAGCGGGCCATGGATATAATAGTATTGCAATTCACCACCTTCCGACCAAAAACTTGTTTGATCGTTCTGCTCTGCGGCAAAATCAAAGAAGGTTTTAAAGGTGTTATCGAAAAAAATACCATATGCATCACCGCCGGTCACACCGATATAAAAAGGGATAGTCTTATATAGCGGGTCTTGATTAAACCCAAACCCATACGTATCCGAGTTCCAGTTATGGTACCGACGCCCCCTTAGATTGAGGTGGGTAGCCTTGTCTCCCAGTCCGTAAAAGACTTCGTCCGTTTGAGCCTGCTTGGTGCAATACACATAATA
>JBEBRE010000124.1:0-8286 GCA_040394995.1 Sphingobacterium wenxiniae | reverse complement strand
AAGACTTTAGATGCTTCGGCAAGCCTCAGCATGAACAATAGAGGCACTTCTGTATTAAAATGCACAACGGGTATATTTAAGTATAAATCTGCCTTGTTTTCCGTAATTTGTGCCAAAATTCGAATATACTACGGAAAAGGCTGAATGGAAAAAATTAAAGGAGTCATCACTGTCTTTTTAGGCGCAGCCAGCTTTGG
Source organism: Sphingobacterium wenxiniae (assembly GCA_040394995.1). GTDB lineage: Bacteria > Bacteroidota > Bacteroidia > Sphingobacteriales > Sphingobacteriaceae > Sphingobacterium > Sphingobacterium wenxiniae_A. The sequence continues at coordinate 8,089 of JBEBRE010000124.1, read as the reverse complement.
CATACTGTCTACTTTCGTCAAAAAAGCCTATGCACAGGGGTTTACCTTAGGAGAAGTAGTCGGCATCCAAGCCTTGTTTGGCATGTTGTTGCTTTGGTTGCTGATGTTTATCGTTTGGGGTGTCAACAAATCCTATTTCTCCCGACATGCCTCCCGCACGCCAAAATGGACTATCCTGGTTAGTGGGATATCTACCGGAGCTGTTAGCATTTTATATTATAAATGTGTCCAACTGGTGCCGGCATCGCTTGCTATCGTCCTTTTGATGCAATACATCTGGATTGGCCAGTTTATCGAATTTATATTTTTTAAAGAAAAACCCACACTAAGGCACCTGCTGGGTATTGCGGTGATTTTGGCCAGTACATTGTTGGCTACCGGCATTTTTGAACAAGACATGAAGGGAATCAATCTATTGGGAATAGGCTACGGACTCTTGGCCGCCACGGGGTATGCCGTTTTCATCATTGTCAACGGCAGAGTAGGAAACGATCGCCCTCCGCTGCAAAAAAGTGCCCTCATGGTATCGGGAGCCTGTATGTTTATCTTCATTGTGCTACAACCGTTCAGTCTTTTTGAAGCAGAAACTTTTTCTTCATTAGGAAAGTACGGGCTATTACTTGCTGTCTTTGGCACGGTACTTCCTCCTCTACTATTTGCCTACGGCATGCCTAAGACCGGAGTGTCGCTAGGCAGTATCCTGAGCGCTGTGGAATTACCCGTGGCAGTGGGCATGTCTTACTACATATTGCATGAACCCGTTTCCGTGTTGCAAGCCGTTGGGGTGGTGTGTATTCTGTTGGTGGTAGTGTTTCTAAATATCCAAAAGCAGGAGACCACAACGCGTTAAACAGGGCTCGCCGAGCGCTCACCGATCTCTCACAAATCGCACAGAAAATCACAGATAAATTTCTAAAATCGCTGATTACTGTGCTTTACATATAAACCTGAAACATCGACCATCGGTATCGTTTACTCAACAAAGCGATTGACTGTCACCATGCCTTCCTTTGTCATTCCGACGGGAGGAGTAACCTGCCAAATTAGTGGTGTCTAAAAAGCCTTGAAATGTCCTCCTGAGTACCTCGACTGCGCTCGGTACTGGCTCTGTCGAAGGGGATACATTTCAGCTTGTCTTGTCGCGCTTCGACTCCGCTCAGCGTGACAAGACTTACTTTTTAGACAACCCTCTCTACCAAGCGACACAGAACGAACATTTGCAACGCCGAAAAGCTAACTTTTCTTCAAAGCCACTTCGATCAATTCTCCATAGAAATACTTTTCCGTCATGCCGTACGCACGTACTTGTTGAGGGATAAAACTTTGTGCCGTTTGGCCTGGAATAGTATTGATCTCGATGAAATAGAATTTATCCGTTTCGTTTTCCAAAAAGAAATCCACACGCACCATACCTTTACAGTTCAGCCGGACATAAATTTCACGGATAATACGGGCGGCTCTTTCCTTTTGCTCTTCGGTCAAATCAGCGGGTGTAATCTCTTCTGTTAAACCGGGAATATATTTCGCCTCAAAATCAAAAAACTCGCGTGTTGTCCGCACTTCTGTAGCCGGTAACACAATAAGCTCTCCGTCAGTATTGCGGAATATCCCTTGCGAGAACTCCCTCCCGCTGACAAACTCCTCTACCAGAACTTGTTTGCCAGTATTTTCAGCATCATAAGCTCTATCCAAAGCGGCTTGCAATTCAGAAAGCTCTTTCACTTTGCTCATGCCGATACTGCTGCCTCCTGCATTTGGTTTCACAAAAAACGGAAGTTGCAGTTTCTCCTGCACCAAACGGGCAGCAACCGAACGATGCGCATCAAACAACAGCACCGACTTGGCTACATGCATTTCCGGAATATCCGAAAGGATCGCTTTTGTATAGCCTTTGTTCATGGTCAAAGCCGATGTTAAGGCGCCACAAGAAGTATAAGGCAAGCCAATCATGTCAAAATAACCTTGTAAGCGCCCATCTTCGCCAGGTGAGCCGTGCAAAATAATAAAAGCAACATCAAATGTCAACAGATGACCATCTACGTTCAGGGAGAAATCTTTTTTATCGATTTCATACTTTATTCCGGATGCATTGACATAAAACCAAGAATCAAGAGAAATCGTAATGGGATAAACATCGTATATCTCGGCATCGAGCTGGCTGTGCACAAATGCAGAACTTTTAAAAGAAACCTCGGCCTCTCCTGTATAACCTCCGGTAATTAATGCTACTTTTGTTTTCATAATTAATGTTAAACGTAGACAAATATAATTTGCGTTCCACGGAAAAACGAATATTTTTGTTGAAATAAAATATAGATGTGCATATATTGACGAATAGCGAACGCAACGTGGTCAATTTAATAGAAAAGTAAATGTCAAAATTCTTATTATATCTCAAAACCAACTCTTTCAGAAAAACGCTGATTACAGCTCTATGTTTGATTTTAGCGCTGTTTTTGTGTGTCTATTTTGGGTTAAAAATATACACCAAGCACGGGGATTCCATGGAAGTGCCCATAGTGAAAGGAAAACATATCAGCGAGGCCATCAAAATATTGGAGAAAGCGTCGCTGGAATATGACATTGACTCGATTTATCAAATGGACCTTAAGCCAGGATTGGTCATTGAACAGGACCCTGATCCGAAATCGTATGTCAAAACAGGGCGCACGATCTACCTGACCATTATTACCCAGGTGGCACCAGAAGTAGCCTTCCCGAACATTGTCGACAAAACGTTCATCGAGGCATCAGCCATCCTGAAAAACCAGTCTTTGAAGGTAGCTGACACTGTCTATATTGCTGACATTGCACGTGATGTCGTATTGGATGTAAAATTTGCTGGGCAAACCTTGCAACCGGGACGCATGATCGCAAAAGGATCGCAGGTAACGCTCGTTTTAGGAAACGGACGAGGGGCAAACGAAGTGGAAGTGCCCAACTTGGTTGGTTTATCATTGGAAGAAGCAAGGTTTGCGCTAAGCGGTATCGGACTCAACCTGGGTTCTGTTACCTTTTCCGGCAATGGATTGGACTCGCTATCGGGTAAAATCATCAGCCAACAGCCTGACACCACGGCCGGCATCGTAAGCATCGGTTCTGCTATAAACGTGACTTTATCCAACTAAAGAATTTACGGTATGACAGAAAAAAGAAAAGGATCCTCAAAGGGATTAAAGATATTGCTCATCGTTGTTTTCGCCATTGGTGCTTTCATTGGGTTTAAAGCGTATCAAGGTTTTATCGGACCTAGTGTCAGTGGCGAGCAGGAATATCTCTACGTGAAGACCGGATCCACCTATGCGGATGTCCTCAACACATTAAAAGAGCAAAAAATAGTCAACGATGTTTGGTTGTTTGACTACGTAGCCAAAGCCATGAAATACCCGGACTTGGTAAAACCCGGCCGCTATAAATTAACAGAGGGCATGTCCAACAGACAACTCATCGGGAACCTGAGAGGAGGCTATCAGGATGCGGTGAAATTCAGGTTTCAAAACATACGTCTGAAAGAGCATTTTGCCGGCATCTTAGGAAAAGATTTTGAAGCCGACTCTTTGGCTTTCAGCACCGTCTTAAACGATGCATCTCTGGCCGAATCCTATGGATTTACAGCTGATAACTTCTTCTGCATGTTTATTCCCAACACCTACGAAATATATTGGAATACCTCCCCAGAAAAAATAATGGCACGTTTTAAGGAGGAATATGACAGGTTTTGGAACAATGAGCGAAAGGAAAAAGCGACCGCATTAAACCTGACGCCTCAGCAAGTGAGCATTTTAGCTTCTATTGTAAAAGGTGAAGCGTTGCATGTGGATGAAATGCCTGCCATCGCGGGGCTTTATCTCAATCGTCTGGAAAAAGGCATGCTGTTGCAGGCTGACCCTACCGTCATCTTTGCCAACAATGACTTCACTATTCGTAGGGTGCTGAACAAACATCTGACGATTGATAATCCCTATAACACGTATCGTTATAAAGGATTGCCTCCGGGGCCGATCATGTTGCCCAGCATAGCATCCATCGATGCGGTACTGGATCATCAAAAACACGATTACATCTACATGTGTGCCAAGGATGATTTTTCGGGTTATCACAACTTTGCTAGAACACAGGCTGAACATCTCGTGAATGCCCGAAAATTTCAACGTGCACTGGACGAGCGCAACATTAAGAAATAGGGATCTATCGGCTGTTTTTTGACTTCTAATCCTCTCCCCCAACCCCTCTCCCAAGGAGAGGGGGCAACTCGTGCAAAGTTTCTGACTTCTTAATTCTTATTTTTGACTTCTAACTTTTAATTTTTAACTTCCATCCATGTTTAGACATGAAATCACTTTGCGGATACGATATGCCGAAACCGACCAGATGGGATATGTGTATTATGGTAATTATGCTACGTTTTACGAAGTAGCACGCACCGAAATGCTCAGAAGCACAGGCATCTCCTACAAGGAACTTGAAGACATGGGTGTCATGCTTCCGGTTACAGATTTGACGTGCAAATATTATCAACCAGCCCGTTATGATGATCTGATTACCATCGTCACTTATATCCGGGAAAAGCCTTTGGTGCGCATTAAGTTTGAATATGAAGTCTTCAACGCCGCAGGCACCTTACTGAATACAGGGACAACGCAATTGGTATTTGTAGACATGGCCAAAAACAGGCCCTGCAAGGCTCCGATGGTTTTTCAAGAAAAAATGACTCAATTCTTTCCGGAATAAAATCATGAACAGGAAGATACATAGATCTTTGTTGCGCCTCAAACCCTATGATAGGTTCATTGAGTGGACAAAGGTTGCCATTATTCCTGGCTTCGGCTCTTTACCGCTTTACACGGTTTTCACTTTCTTTTTTCAGGAAATCGCTCGTGAATCCATCTTAAACAAGGCTTCCTCCTTGGCTTATAATTTTATGTTGGCCATCTTTCCGGGAATACTCTTCCTCTTTACATTGATCCCTTACATCCCTGTAGATAATTTCCAGCAGAAATTGCTCGACCTCATTCAAGTGGCTTTACCCCATAATGCCTATGAATTTCTGAAAGCCACCTTAATAGACATCGTCAAAAACCAAAATTCAGGTTTGCTTTCCATTGGTTTTTTATTGGCCACGTTTTTTGCTACCAACGGGATGACGACACTAATGGTCGCTTTTAATAAGGCTTCTTTATCCAAAGAGAAACGCTCATGGACGCAAAGAAGGATAGTGGCAATTGCGCTCTCTTTTGCCATCGTGTTGGCTTTGGCCATTGGCATTGGTATCTTTACCGGCTCAGGATTTGTCATTAACTACCTAAAGACGCACATTGAATATGATCTTTCTTGGTTTTGGGCGTTTGTGCTAAAGCTTTCGCGCTGGATGGTATTGTTTGGCATCTACTTCATCACGGTTAGCATGTTGTACAAATTCGGCCCAAGCGATTCCAAAAAATGGCGCTTTTTCAATGCCGGAGCAAGTTTGGCCACTATTTTGGCTATTCTCACCTTTTCAGGATTTACGTTTTACATCAACAATTTCGGCGCGTACAACAAATTGTATGGCTCCATCGGTACGCTTATCGTCATGATGATTTGGATGTACCTTAATTCTCTTATCCTGCTTATTGGCTTTGAGCTCAATGCAGCCATCGCCCTTTCTAAGCAAAGTATCAAGATCGTCAAACCAAGGGTGTACAATTCTTTTAAGAACGATGTATAAGCTTAAGTTCGATTCGCCACACGGTATATCAAAAAGCAAAGGATTTTCGTTTCCTTGAGCACTTCAACAAAACTCTTATCAGACAACATCTTGGCCGATAAACAAGGTTCAACTGCGCTCACCAATTTGCTCCGCCTGACGCGATTTTTAGCGAGGGCTTAGACGGAATAACGATTAGCTGCTTTTTTGAGTAGAAGATACAATAATAGGACTCCGATCATAACAAAAAAGCAAGACCGAGATGGGTCTTGCTTTTTTCTGTTAAAACGTTATATCCTTATTTTACGGGAGTGACAATCGGCTCGGCTGGTTTTTGTTCTTCATCTTTCGGACCGGGAACAATATCCACTAACTCTACATCAAACACCAATGGAGCATATGGAGGAATGGCTCCACCGCCACCTTGTTCACCATAGCCCAAATTAGAGGGTACCAATAAGGTGATTTTGCCTCCTTTGTTCAACAACTGAATACCTTCTGTCCAGCCTTTGATTACCGGATCGTGTCCTAAACGGAAACGAATAGGCTCATACGGACGCATAGGATTGAACGTGTTTTCTTTTTTAGCCACCTCGGCATTGTTCGTGTCAAAAACCTTTCCAGACACGAGGTTACCGACATAGTTCACGACTACCGTGTCACCCACAACTGGCTTTTCGCCCTTTCCTTGGTCTTTGATAACGTACTGCAATCCACTTTCCGTTTTCTTTGGGTCCAATTTTTTGTCGGAAATATACTTAGCTAATTTGCCTTCTTCAGCATTCTTCAATTTTGCAATTTCACCCTCCATTAGGGTATTAATTTGAGCATACATAGCAGAATCTGTCAATTGGCCTTTTTTAAGATGTTTTTCCACTTTGATTTTAAACGAGATGTATTTATCCGCTACTTCTGGTTTCGGTTGTCCGGTTTTGGCCGCCATAGTATCCAAATTGATACGGAAAACGGCACTGTCACCTTCACCCAACATTCTCAAGATGGTGTTATGGTCGCCTGGATAAGTTCCCGGTAGGGTGTCTGCTATCACATTAATAGGTTGCGGAATTCCGAAATCATAAGTGCTGTTCAGTAAAGAATCTTTTCGATCTGAACGAACCTCAATATGTGCTATTAAAAAATCGCCCGGCTTAGCTTTCTCTGCGCCTGCATCCTTCACGATTTTATATTCAAGACCACCTTCACCTTTTTTAAAGTTTTGGCAAGCAGCTGTAGCTAACAAAGTAGCCGCTGCCGAAAGGAATAAAATTGTTTTCTTCATTTTTTTGATTATAATCTCTATTGTTATGTTGTTAATATTTCACTGTATTCGGGCAACACGGATTTAAACCGCTCCACTACCTTGCTTAGCTCCTCGTTGGAGCTTCCTCCTGCCGCATTTAAATGCCCTCCGCCGTTGAAGTACTTTCTGCAAATCTCATTGCATGGGATTTCTCCAATCGACCGCAAAGATAACTTAATTAATTCGGTTCTATCAATAAATAACGCCGCTAATCGGATACCTTTTACGGATAAAGCATAATTCACCAGTCCCTCCGTATCGCCGGTGGTTACCTGAAATTTTTCCAGGTCGTCTTTTGTAACAGCAAAAAGAGCCGTATTGTATTCGGGGATGACTTCCAAACAATTCAACAGGCAATAGCCTAAAAACTTCAAGCGATTCTCCGTGGAACTATTGTATATGTGTTCGTGAATTTCCCAATTTCGGGCACCTGCGTCAATCAATTTGGCTATAATGTGGTGCACGGCTGAGGTAGTTGATTTGAAACGAAAAGATCCTGTATCGGTCATGATACCGGCATACAGGCAGGTAGCAATGTCTGCGGTGATAGCCGTAACGTCCTGATTTACCTCCGTAATAAAAGTGTACACCAACTGTGCTGTGGCCGCTGCGTGAGAATCCCAATACGTTAGCGAAGCAAAATCTTCCGGATCTAAATGATGGTCGATCATCCATTTTTGTCCCGGCGCATCGCGAATGACATTTTCCAAAACGTTTGTCCGGCTTAATGCACTATAATCCAAGCAAAAAATAATGGCGGCTTTTTGGAATAATAGGTCCGCTTTTTCTCGAGCCTCAGGATAGATAATGGCTTCGTTGCGACCGGGCATCCAATCCAAAAAATCAGGAAAATCGGATGACAACACCACATGCACTTCATGCCCTTTGCCTTTCAACCAATGGTACAAGCCCAATGATGACCCCAAAGCATCGCCATCGGGTTTATGATGCGTGGTGATAATGATGTTCTGTGGTTCAGCGAGTAATCTTAAATTATTTTCTCCTGTTAGCATAGTCGTTTTGCGAATGCAAACCTACTATAATTTTGTTGGTTAATAAAATTTTTCGTCAGGTATCTATCTTTATTTTTACATAACAGCTTC
>JBEBRE010000123.1:0-8581 GCA_040394995.1 Sphingobacterium wenxiniae | reverse complement strand
TCCAGTACGACAGTTTAGCAAACTGTTCCTTTCGGCCTCTCAGGCACCTCTCCTTTATTTGAGTAGTGCAAACATAATGCAAATATTTTAATCTGCAAAGCTTTAAAACTGATTTTTTGACAAAAAACAATAAATATCTGACTGTCAATTTGCTATTTTAACTACGTGTTAATCGGAGAAGATTTCTTGCTTACATCATAGTCAATCCGCACATGATAGATGCTTTTTAACATGGATTTTAGAATGTCAGACACTTCGGTAATATCGCGCATGGTGATATTGGAATTGATGAATTGACGCTGTGTGATTTTGTGGTCCACAATCTTGTCCACTAACGTATTGATCGACTCTTCGGTTGGTTCTTTCATAGCTCTAGAAGCAGCTTCCACAGAGTCTGCGATCATCAAGACTGCCGTTTCTTTGGAAAAGGGGACAGGTCCAGGATACTTAAAGATACTCTCGTCCACGAGTTTGTCCGGATTGTTCTTGAGAAACAGGTTATAGAAATAATCTACCCGCGTTGTTCCATGATGTGTACGTATAAAATCAATGAGTACTTCGGGGAGCTGATTTTTTTTGGCAATATCCACTCCTTTATGTACATGGGAGATAATGATTTGTGCAGATTGTTCCGGTGTCAATTCTTCATGTGGATTGGAACCCGTCTTTTGGTTTTCAATAAAAAAAAGCGGATTCAACATCTTACCGATATCGTGGTACAGTGCCCCGGCTCGAACTAATAGCGGGTTGCCTCCGATTTTGTAGATGGCAGCCTCCGCAAGATTGGCAACTTGCAATGAATGCTGAAATGTTCCCGGTGCTTTAAGTGACAATTCCCGCAATAATCTCGAATTGCTATTTGTCAGCTCCATCAGGGTTAGATCTGAAACAATGCCGAAGAGACGTTCAAAAGCATAAATCAACGGATAAGCCAATAGAGTTAACCCTACAGAAACGACAAAAGGGATGATATCCGTCCAATAGATATTATTCAGTGAACCGTTCCTTGTTAATACCAAACCGATATATGCCAAGATATAGGTTGCCAAAATAATCGATGACGAAATGAGGAACTGCTCGCGTTTAACGAGCGTCTTGATGCTGTAAATAGCCACCATTCCAGCTATAAATTGCAAAAAGACGAATTCATAACTATTTGGTACAAAGAGCGCCGCAATGAGCGACATGAGCAAATGGATATTTAGCGCAACGCGCGTGTCAAAGAGTACCCTAAAAATAATCGGAACACTGCAATAGGGAATATAGTAAAAACTTGGAATCTTCATATTGATGGCCCATGAAAGTACTCCCAACATAGCCACAATAACAATCATGATAATGAATATCAACCGATTATTGTTAAAGATGGACGGCCTGAAAAAATATAGAAACACCATCAGCAGTGCAACACATAACGAAATCATCACAAACTGTCCTATAGTCACATAGTTCTGATTACCGCTGATGCGTGCTTCGTCTTCAAACACCTTTCTCAACGACTCGAGTTTTTGGTATGTTTCGTTCGAAATGATTTTGTCTTTTTCTGCAATCAATTCTCCCTTTTGCACCATGCCACGCGTCGTTGAAATGTTTGCTAAGGCATTCTGTTCGACTTTATTTGTTAGATTTTCATCAAAAATATAGTTAATAGTGATATAATTTTTCAGTATTTCAGCAAACCATCGCTTGCGGTCGATCTTGTTATTTCTGTCCAGATGATCCCGGATATACTGGTTTGCAGATTCTATCGTAAAGATATCAACAGTGTTTTTTTGCTGTGTAATGTTTTCATGGGTAAGCATGAAATTGTATTGACTCTGTGTGCGATCGACTTTGTCAGGATTGCTGCCCTTGTTCTGATAGCGGTTGTTGAGCGATATGATACCACGGTTGTAAATATAATTCAATAGCGTGTTGCCGATGGATTGATAAGTTTCCAGATCTTGATTGGACAATGAATCCATATTGCTGATTTGCCATTTTTCAGCAATATCCATATTAAATTGGTCAATCTGCTCTTTGCTTATACTGGCATTTAACGTATAGATTGGCTGAACCGTTTTTAATATCTGTTCGCGATCACGTGCCAATTCCTCTTGTGTTTTTAAAATGGCAAAATTATAAGGTGACACCAAGTTGTCGTGATTCCAGGCTTTGCCCTTTTGGAATTCATAACGGAATCTCGGCTGTTTCGGCAGAAAAAGACAGATCAAAACAATTGCCAAAATAATCATGGCGAATTTGACAATCATCGAATTGTTTTGGTTTTTCCCTCTTGCGTAATTTATCTTGAGTTTTGCCACGTGTTTTTTTAAATTTTTTCTATTTCTGCTGTATTACTTAACAAAAATACAATATACAATTGCTATTTTTAAGTTCCTTCTCTAAAACTTTTATATTATCTTTATTCCTTCTAACATTTTATTGAGAAAAATGAAAGCAACATTTGGAGGAGGGTGTTTTTGGTGTACGGAGGTTATTTTCCAAAATACCGACGGGGTGAATAGCGTATTGCCCGGATATATGGGAGGAAAGACCGAAAACCCTACATATAAGGAAGTCTGTCAAGGTGATACAGACCATGTGGAAGTGGTGCAGCTGGATTTTGACGAAACAAAGGTGAGCTTTGAGGATCTTTTGAAAATCTTTTTTAAAACACATAATCCCACAACGTTGAACAGGCAGGGAAATGATGTTGGTACGCAGTATCGCTCCGTAGTCTTTTACCACTCCGAAGCACAACGCGAACAAACCGAACAGTTCATACGAAAGCTAGAAGAGGCCAAAATATTTGACGATCCTATTGTCACGAATATAGAGCCAGCTGTCACCTTTTGGGAGGCGGAAGACTATCACCACAATTATTTTAATGATAATCCGACCAATCCATATTGTGCGGCAGTCATTGCACCTAAGCTCCAAAAATTTCTGAAAGAATATCGGTCAAGTTAGCGGTTCAACGATTCGCACAGACTGCTTGGTAATGATTGGGAACGGGCAAATCTTGTCATGGCATGTGCCTTTTTAAACGGCAGGTATTGAGATCCAGAAGGTTGCAAAAAGACAAATTTTAAAGCAATTCCTAAACATATTTTTTACTACTTTTACGGTAGTATATATGAAAGTATAGGGCTTATATTCGACAATACATATGAACGAAGAAGAACAGGTAAAGTTTATCCAAGTACGCAATGTTATTCATAAGAAAAGTCCAAAACTGGCCAAATGGATTCCTAAGCCTTTGATTAGTTATCTGGAACGTGTGATACACGAAGACGAGATCAATTATATCATGACCAAGTTTAAAGATTTGTATGGTCTCGACTTTGTAGATGCACTAATTGAAGAATTGGGCATAGATGTGGTTGTGCAAGGAGAGGAGAATATACCGGTGGCAGACAATGTGATTTTTGCAGCCAATCATCCATTGGGTGGGTTGGATGGCATTGCCATTATGCAGGCAATTGGCAGTTACCGTCGTGATGTGAAGTTTCTGGTCAATGATATTCTGTTGAATATCCGCAATCTGGAACCTTTGTTCATTCCCGTCAATAAAGTGGGAAACCAGGCGAAGAGCGGGATTATGGCTATCGATCAGGCCTATGCTTCTGAAAATGCATTGCTGATCTTTCCTGCGGGCTTGGTTTCCCGTAAAATCAAAGGAAAAATAGCCGATCTAGAATGGAAGAAAAGTTTTATTTCCAAGGCAAAAAAATATAAGAGAGACATTATTCCTGTTTATATAGAAGGGAAAAATTCTAATTTTTTCTATAATTTAGCAAGGGTAAGGCAAAAATTAGGTCTAAAAGTAAACTTAGAGATGCTATATTTGCCTGATGAAATGTTTTCGCAACGAAACCAACGTGTAACCATTACATTTGGAAAGCGTATTCCTTACGGTCGTTTCGATCAATCGAAAGGCGAGAGGCAATGGGCTAATGAGGTGAGAGAGATAGTTTATAATTTAAGGAATAACGAGTAACATATGCAGGAAATAATCGCACCGGTAGACAGAGCTTCCATCAAAGCTGAACTGACGAAAGAAGCTTTTATCCGATATACAAACAATGGCAACAACGAGGTATATTTGATAAACTACCATACTGCGCCAAATATAATGAGGGAGATAGGAAGGCTTCGTGAGCTGACGTTTCGGGGGGCAGGAGGAGGTACGGGGCTGCCTTTAGACGTAGATGAGAACGATACCTGTGTCCACTGTTATGATCAATTGATTGCTTGGAATCCGGAAGATGAAGAAATCATAGCAGGTTACCGGGTGATTAAATGCAAAGATGCCATCGATCAAGATGGAAAACTTCATTTGTCAACCGCTCATTACTTTGAATTTTCTGATAAATTTAAAGTTAATTACCTCCCGTATACATTGGAGTTGGGGCGTTCATGGGTACAGCCCCGTTATCAACCAGCCATCGATAACCGTAAAGGACTGTTTTCGTTGGATAATCTCTGGGATGGTCTGGGTGCTTTGGTTGTGATAAATCCAGATGTCAAATACCTTTTTGGGAAAGTGACGATGTATCCTCACTTCAACGCGGTTGCCAGAGATCTGCTGATGTATTTTATGGAATTTTATTTCCCCGACAAGGAAGGTCTGGTTATGCCCTTTGAAAGCCTGAAACTTGGGTACAAAACAGATATCACGTCATTTATAGGCATGTTTGATGGTTTGGACTATAAGGAGGGCTACAAGAAACTCAATACCAAAATACGCGAAATGGGAGAGAACATTCCACCGTTGATTAATACGTATATGAACCTTTCCCCCACCATGATGACTTTCGGGACAGCAATGAATGATGAGTTTGGCGAAGTGGAAGAAACCGGAATTATGATTACCTTAGAAGACATCTATCCCGCGAAAAAGGAGCGTCATATGGTCACTTATGAACGGGATAAAAATTATGGAAGCCCTGGAAAATGATTTGTTGATTATCCTAAACCGTACCGTAAATCAAAACAGCATACCCTTTTGTATCTATCATCTCTTTTGGTGTTTGTTCAAGGCAAATTAAGCCACACAGTAAATTTTTATGTTAGGCTCATCCTTTAAGTAGGGTTTTAGAGACAACACCACATCAAGATTGAAAAAGTCACTCATCAGGTATTTCTGTGCGTTTTCGACGTTATCAAATCCATGTAATACCTGTATATCTTCTACGTGCACCAGTAATTCTTTTGACAAAGCTCCTTTTACATTCTTCAAGAAAGGTTCTTTATACATTGTATATACTGTGGCTACACCTGCCCTGTCTAAGCCCTTAATTGTTAGGGTTATCTCTACATATGCCTTTACCATACAAGTGGGATTTCATTGTAAGCAAAGGTCTAGTCTATATCCATTTGACACAATGGGCAAAAAGGAAAACTAATGGTAGTTTTAGGAAGTATGTTTTTAAAATTCTTCTTCCGTTAATTCACTATTTGCCATTGCACCTGCAAAATTCCCTGTTGCCACCGCGTTAGCTACGGAACGCATCGGATGTGCATTGTCTCCGCAAGCATAAACGTTGGCAACGGTTGTTTTCTGAAACATATCTGCTTTGATATATCCTTGTTCGGTCAGTTCGCAACCCAGCATTTCGGGGATTTTGCAGTGTTGTTCAAATGCTGGTCGTGAATAGATTGCTTTAAGAGCAAAGGTTGAATTATCTTTAAAAACAATTTCCCGGATATTTCCGTTCTCGTGTTGCAGATAAGCAACTTCCTTTTCGACAACCGGAATGTTGTGCTTCGCAAATCTGTCTCTTTGTTCGGGTGTAAAATTGGCTTTCCCGTTGGTGAAAATGGTCAGGTCTTTGGTTAGATTTCTTACTAACTGGGCATAATGATAAGCAAAATTCCCATTAGCCAAAATTCCTGTTTTCTCATTCTTCACTTCGTAGCCGTGGCAATATGGGCAATGGATGACAGATATTCCCCAACATTCAGAAAAGCCTTTTATATCGGGCATAGTGTCTTGTATTCCCGAAGCAAAAATGAGTTTCTTCGCTGTAAATGTTGCGCCTGTTTGCGTGATGATTTCAAAACCACCAATCTGTCCGGTAAGTAAATCCTCAATCTTCTTTCCCCTGACCGCAAGATCATTATGAAACTTAACGGTACCATATTTCAGCACCTGGGCTTTGGCTTTTCCAGCAATCGTACTTGGTGGTTCCCCGTCTTGTGTAATGAAATTGTGTGAATGCGGTGTTTGTCGGTTGCAGGGTTTCCCACTATCGATGATTAAAACATTTCTCATGGAGCGACCTAATGCCATTGCTGCGGATAGCCCTGCATAACTTCCGCCTATGATGATTACATCAAAATTATTACTGTCTGTCATATTGTTGAATTTTACAAAGGCAGTTATAAAAAGCGACATTGTCCATACGGTGACTGCCGGTCCGCCTTGTTATTTTATTGTCGTTCAAAATTTCCGGTATTTGCTTTTTTGCATTTAATCAAATAGAAAGGGTAGTTTTCGGTTATTTCCATAACTTCAAATAACCCGTATTTACCAAACTCCTCCTTTATGCTAGCTCTGTCATAGAAGAACATTTTCACGCCGCCGAACATTTCAAAACGGTCTTTACCAATTTTTTTTCCTTGTCCGTAGATATGCGCTTCTTTTGTGATAGCCGTAAATACCATATAACCGTTTTCGGAAAGCTGGTTATAACAATCGGAAATCAGCTTAGTCCTTGCACTATTATCTAATAAATGAATTAAACCATAGCAAAAAATACCGCCATATTGATGGCTGTCAAAAGGCATATCCAATACAGAACCATGATGGATGACCATATCTGTTCCGTAATGTTTCTTTGCCAACTCAATAGCGGTTCTTGAAATTTCAATGCCCGTCACATCTATTCCGCTCTGTTTGAAGATATGTGCATTTCGCCCGTAACCAATACCGGGAATAAGCATATTCTTTATGTCTTTTTCCGTAAAGAAATCTTTAGTAACTAGGGCAGATTGGGCAGGTTCAAAGCCCCATATTTCCCGCTTTTCTATAAAGTTGGCCTCCCAAAATTCTGTCATCGTATTTATTTTACTTTATTAATGCAACTATATTGCAAATATAAATAACTTTAGCATGTCATTTATAAAATAAGCAAAAAAGCTGTTGGTTTTTACCGACGGCTTTTCGTTATAATTCTTTGAAAATAGTTTTAAACTACTGTGTAAATCTTCACCGGGATAAGCTACAGTAGTTACCATATTACATATAGCCACATTTTTACCCAAGCTTGGAAAGGATACTAGAAGTGTACGAAATTTAAAAATACCGTCTGACTTTCTTACAATATGCATTAAATTCTTCACCATACTGTTCCTGTAGAAAATTTTCCTCCTTTAATACCTGTGCGTGAAATCTTAAGGTAGCAATAACAATATATAGCAACAATATCCAACTTGGAAAAATTAAAAACTGTCCGATAAGCATAATAGCAAAAGATACATAAATAGGGTTTCGGCTAACGGCAAAAGCGCCCGTTGTAATCAATCCCTGTTCAGTGTTTTCAACCAAACCCACACGAAAACTTTTGCTGAACGAAATCATTGTCCATAGAAAAAACACGAGTGAAACCAAACAGGTCAACGCACCAATCCAAGAAACTGTTTCTGATTGAAACAATACTTGTCCCCTAATAGTAGGCAGATGAAACGCATTGGCTATAATGATATAAAAATAGAACAATGCAAAAGGAAGAATGAAGAAATCCTTTTTGTCCTTCGTGCCAAATTCCATAGCTTCAATACCCTTTTTCTTTAGATTGCGGGTACGTATCAGTACGAACACAATGAATAAAGTAATTGTTGTTATTCCGAAATATGCTTGCATCATTTTGATGTTATGGTTTATATCTTACAACGATATAATACCACAATCTGTTGTGGGCCACTAATGGAAATTCACAAAATAGACTTCCGAAACTCCGATGGGGGTATACCTGTGTGCTTCTTAAAATACTTCACAAAATAAGACGGGTCATCAAAGCCTAAACGGTAGCCCACCTGATTGATATTGAGTTCAGAGTAAAGCAATAAACGCTGTGCTTCCAAGATGATGCGCTCCTGTATCATTTGCGACGGGGTTTTGTTGAGTTGCTGTTGCGTAAGATCTGATAGACTTCTTGATGATATATGAAGTAATCGGGCATACTCTGCGATACTGTAACCCTCTTTATAATGCTCATCTATTAGATCCAAGAATTTAACCAGCTGTATTCGTTTATCGTCCAATATGGGCAATTGAGGATCGATGGATTTTTCAAATTGATTTTTTCGACGTTGTATCTGCACAAGAAATGACTGGAGGTAGTTTTTTAATATCAGCTCTTTACCAAAGGTTTCTTCACTCCCCAACTCTTGCTTCATCTGTGAAATGTACTTATCCAAAATAATGTCTATACCTGTATCAATACAGCAAGATGGTTGTTGATAGGGGTTATTGAACAGATTGTAATTAAGAAAAAACGCCATTGGGGTTTGGTCTTGCACCAAAAACTGCTCGTTGAAATGTAGGAGTATGCCCTCATAATCGGTGTTCTCATCAAAATAATGCACCTGATTC
>JBEBRE010000122.1:0-8713 GCA_040394995.1 Sphingobacterium wenxiniae | reverse complement strand
TATTCTTCTTTAAGGCCAACTCTTCTTCCCTAAAAAACATATGGGGGTCATTCGGTTTAATGAGAAAAATTTCATTTTCGGCAAAAGGGCGTATGAGATTGCCCAACATCAGCGAACCACTCCCCTTAACAATATAACTTACCTGAAATTCTCTGTGCCGATGATAATAGGCATAGAAATCTTTCCCGGTAGTTTCCATGACATAAAAGGCTCCGTCGCCATGTGCCGGAACAGTAAATTCGATAGGTTTTCTATTTTCTGAATGTTTCATGACGAGCGGATAAAATAGGAATACCTGTAAGCAGTCTAAATTCGATTAATTGGCTATATAAGCTCACAGATTGCACAGATCGGCACAGATTTCTTTTCATTCATCTGTTATAAATCTATGTTATCTGTGAGCATAACAAATCTCATACTACCCCAAGAACGGATAGCGATAGTCTGTATCAGGATTAAACGTCTCCTTGATGGTTCGTGGTGACACCCAACGCAACAAATTGATCATCGAACCCGCTTTATCGTTGGTGCCCGAGCCTCTTGCGCCTCCGAACGGTTGCTGTCCAACCACAGCTCCAGTACACTTGTCGTTTATATAGAAGTTTCCAGCAGCATTGCGCAGGGCATGGGTAGCTTCGTCAATAGCATAACGGTCTTGTGCTATGACAGCGCCGGTCAGTGCATAGATAGATGTCTTGTCAACCAATTCCAAGGTTTCTTTCCATTTTTTATCGTCGTATACGTAAATCGTCAATACCGGACCGAACAACTCTTCTGATAGTGTTTCATAATCGGATTTCTTCGCTACAATGACTGTGGGATAAATAAAGTAACCCTTAGACTTGTCATAATCGCCACCTATAACTACTTCTGCATCCTTAGACTTTTTAGCACGTTCTATATAGTTTGTAATTTTATCGAAAGCTTTCTCGTCGATAACCGCATTGATGAAATTGCCAAAATCTTCGGTACCGCCAATTTTGAAAGATTTGATATCTTTTTCCATTTTCTTCTTCAAATCTTTCCAAAGTGACTTGGGAATATAAGCCCGAGATGCCGCCGAACATTTCTGTCCTTGATATTCAAAAGCACCTCTTACCAAAGCGGTATTCAACACATCAATATCTGCCGATGGATGTGCCAAGATAAAATCTTTACCACCCGTTTCGCCTACAATGCGCGGATAGGTCTTATATTTATGGATATTCTCTCCAATGGTCTTCCAGATGTCCTGAAATACTCCTGTAGAACCGGTAAAATGTATGCCTGCAAAGTCGGGATGCTTAAAAATTACATCGCCAGCATCAGGGCCCGACACATAAATTAAGTTGATAACACCATCCGGCAATCCTGCTTCCTTGAATACTTGCATCAACACATTGGCCGCATAAATTTGGGTGTTGCTCGGTTTCCATACGACTACATTGCCCATCATGGCTACACATGAAGGCAAATTGCCGGCGATAGCCGTAAAATTGAACGGTGTAAGAGCAAATACGAAACCTTCCAACGGCCGTTGCTCGACCCTATTCCATACGCCTTTGCTGTTTGCCGGTGGCTGTTGTGCATAAATCTCCGTCATATAGGCCACGTTAAACCGCAAGAAATCGGTAAACTCACAAGCTGAATCGATCTCGGCTTGATATGCATTTTTGGATTGGCCAAGCATTGTTGCGGCGTTCAGTTTATAACGGTATTTAGTAGAAGCCAGTTCCGCTGCTTTCAAGAACACAGCGGCACGTTGCTCCCAAGGAAGGTTTTCCCAACCTGCTTTTGCTGCCAAAGCCGCATTGATGGCATCTTTTACATGGCTTTTCGAGCCCTGGTGATAGTACCCCAGCACATGCTTATGATCATGCGGTGGCGTCAACCTACCCTTTTTATTTGTGCGAACTTCTTCCGAACCGATATACATCGGGATATCAGCTTCTACGGCTCTTGCTTCCGCAATAGCTGCCTGCAACAACTCTCTTTCTTTCGTTCCCGGTGCATAAGAATAAACAGGTTCATTCACGGGCACAGGAACATTAAAAAATCCTTTTAACATAGCTATCTAAATTATGATGTGATAAAGTTAGGATTTATTTGTTGGTATTTATTTACAAATCCTACTTTATAGTAAACGCATTCTGCTGTTAAAAACACACAAACATCATAAAAATAGAAAAATATGTTTGAAAAATAAAGCTTACTTATTTATCCGTTGCCACGTTCTATCAGCACCTGCAACATAAGACTTAAGACCATACGTTCCTCATCCACAGGTGATTCAGATAATTTATAGACAGAGAATTTTCTTCCAAAAAAAGAAGGTTCTTTCTTTATTTCATATAGCTCTTCACCATTATTGGAGCGCAGCATATAGGAAGGGTTAAACACATAACCCGATAGCGCTCCAATAATAGGGATTTCGCCAAAGAGACCATCCCACATTTTTGTCCAGGGATTTTTCTCGGTAACGGTGTAGTCATGTACATCATTCCTATCCATCAAATTGAAGGTTGAGCGCCATAGTGATTTGATCGTTTTACGTCGAACCTTGCCAATTAAACGTCCATGAACATCTGTCATTGAAAATGTCTGTTGGAAATCAATCAATTTATTGGAAACCAACTCATACAAAAGTTCTCTTTTAGAGCTGTCCGTATAAACCTTTATCTTATCCCGCCAAGTAAAAATCTTTTCACGAACATAAAAAAGCTGTTGCCCCAACGCATCTGTAGCGACAAAGTCATTGGAAAATGTGGTCACTCTAAATTTAAAATGCAGTGGGTAATTTAAAGATTTTATCATTTTTTTTGTTTTATTCTTTATATGAAAAAGTGTCCGATTAATACTTTATATTTAGTTTTTCAAACACCTTGGACCATAGCCAAATCGGCCCAATACGCACTAATTGCCACAATTCCTTTGCATCGTATGTTCTATTTTCGTTTTTAGAAGTTAACCAAATACCGATCCAGCCAACGACTGCCAATGCCAAACAGACTACCCAAACGGCAGGACCACCATCCCGTTCCACATATTCCAATTGCACAATGAAAAAGCTCATTACCCCAATACTGAACAATACAGCATAGGACAATGTCGGTGCCAACTTTAGGTAGAGATAAATGATAATTGCTATATAAAAAGAACCCCAGTTTAAAAACGTTTGTGCATTTATCCGTTGCAACCACGACAACTGCGGAAAGGGGATCATCCAAATGAGGCCCAACACACCAAAAAACAAAAGGGTAATAAACAAGGCGTATAAACCTCGGTTTTTAAAATTCATGTCCAATTGATGGAAGTATTGCTCTACAGGACGATCAAATTTTGGTGTTTTTTGGTGTTTTTTGCTCATACCTTGCAAATATACATGAAGTTTTTGAGCTTCACACAGACGCCTAAAAATAGATCGTAAAAGCGCCTTGTTTCATAGAGACACGAACCGGGGGGACGACTGAAAAATCGTACCTATAGCTTATCCACAGAATCGTTCATACAGTACCGCCTATTCCAAACCCAGCGCTTTCTGAAACTTACGCTTATCAAATTTATACAGGCGTGCCGCACGATAAGAAACCCCTTTTTGAACTTCGGGTAGTTCTTTCAGGAATCCGGTGTTCACAATTTTCTTTCTGAAATTCCGCTTGTCGAGGGTCTTGCCCAATATGGCCTCAAACACTTGTTGCAATTGTGTAAGTGTAAATTTTTCAGGTAAAAGTTCATAAACAGCTGTAGAATAGCTGATGGTGGCCTTCAGCTTTTGCAGACTCTTCTGAATGATCTCATTATGGTCGAATGCCAACTCAGGCAAAGCTTGAACGGGAAACCATTTTGCCTGCCGCATATAGTCGGTCATAGGTTTTATTTTGGACTTTACACTTTCATATCTCACCATAGTCGAATAAGCCACGGTCAATATCCGGCCTTGGGGATGGCGTTTGCATCCGGCAAACGCCCCCAGTTGTTCCATGTATACATCCTTTAGATTCGTCAATTCGTAGAGAATGCGTTTCACCGCATCTTCCATTTCCTCTTCTTTATCTACAAAAAAGCCAGGTAATGCCCACCAGTCCTTATACGGATATTCATTCCTTTCCGTCAAGAGAACCTGTAGGCTTCCTTCGTAAAAACTGTAGATTACACAATCAATTGTAAAATGTGTCTGCAAAACAACCCCTCATTTTTAATCCATAAATCATCTTCCTCTTCAAAAAAGATGGAACAAAATTCTAGAAATTAAATCATTAAAACACAAAAAAACAAAAAAAAATTTATAGTGTAAGAAATACACACTATCTTCGTAAGATCGAATATGACAAACCAGCTAAAAGAAATAAATAGAATTGGCATTTTCACCTCCGGCGGAGACGCTCCGGGTATGAATGCAGCCATTCGGGCCGCCGTAAGGACAGCCTTGTATCATGGCAAAAAGGTAACGGGTATCTATCACGGCTATCAGGGCATGATTGATAACACCATGTTTGATATGGTTAGCCGCTCTGTTAGTTCCATTATTCAAAAAGGTGGAACAATCTTGAAAACAGCACGTTGCATGGAATTCAAGACCCCTGAGGGACGCAAGCAAGCTTACGCAAACCTTCGGAATGCAGGTGTGGACGCATTAGTGGCCATAGGTGGCGACGGAACCTTTACAGGTGCCCATATTTTTTCCCAAGAATACGATATCCCTGTCATGTGCATCCCCGGGACTATAGACAACGACTTGAATGGCACGGATTTAACCATCGGATATGACACGGCCAACAACACAGTGATTGAAGCTATTGACAAAATACGGGATACAGCAGCTTCCCACAACCGCTTGTTTTTTGTCGAAGTAATGGGGCGCGACTCGGGTTGTATAGCCCTAAATGCGGGGATAGCAGGTGGTGCAGAGGCTATTTTATTACCCGAAAAAGACACCGCCATTGACGAGCTTATCGATATGCTGGAACATGCAGCAGATCGGAATAAATCGTCCATGATCGTTGTCGTTGCCGAAGGCGACAAAAATGGGGGTGCCAACAACGTTGCTAAACGTGTCAACGAAAAATTTGATTATTATGACACAAAAGTTAGTATATTAGGGCATTTACAACGCGGGGGATCACCAAGTAGCGCTGACAGAGTATTGGCTACGCGTATGGGTTATGCGGCTGTAAATGAACTTTTAAAAGGTAATACACGCGCAACCATTGGTATTCGCGGCTCCGAAATCGTCACAACTTCGTTGGAAGAAGCGTTAAGCAAAAAAGAATTGAAACTGAACGAAGACCTTGTGGAGATTGCAAAGGTTATGGCGTTATAATAAAAATAATGTATGATTGTTGTTGTTTTTAGTGGATCAAGATACGCTGATTGGCGAATAGCAGACAAGCAACGGGTGTTGCACGGCTTTCGTACGTCAGGTATCAATTCCTATATACAAGACGAGCGGTATATTCTCCAACTCTTGAACAAAAGCAACCATCTCATTAACAATGCCGAAAAGATCAGGAAAATTTACTTTTTCGGTGCAGGGGTTTCATCTCCGGAACGCAAGGAGAAAATAGAACGGATATTTGCCCAATTTTTCAAAAATGCAAAGGTAAAAGCGAGTCACGATATGTTGGCATCGGCAATTTCCACTTTCGGAGATGAAAAAGGTATTGTTGGCATCATTGGCAGTGGCTCCAATGCCGCCTATTATACCGGAAAAAAAGTTATCGAAAACAACTATGGCCTGGGCTATATATTGGCAGATGAGGGATCAACAAATTGGTTGGGTCGGCAAATTTTAAAGGATTTTTTAATGGAAACCATGCCGAATGGCATTCGGGAAAAGCTTATTCAAAAACACGGTGTAGATCGGCGGCTGATCCTTGATCGGGTGTACTATCACCCTAACCCCAATCTTTTCTTAACCAGCTTTGCCGATTTTATTTTCGAAAACCGAGACGATGCCTATATCGCCCATCATATTAAAAAGGGACTTGATCTGTATATAAGGACCTATCTTCTTCCTTTGTCGGAGAGTTATCCCGGTACTTCGTTCAACTTTACAGGTTCTGTGGCAACCCAATATTCCGATTGGTTACGGGAATTGGGAAAACAATACGGATTACAGATGGGAACAATCATCCGGGAACCTGTTCAAAATTTAGTCAAGTATTACATTAACAAAAATTAATAAAATGAAAATTGGAATTAACGGATTCGGCCGTATAGGTCGTTTAGCATTCAGGGCGGCTGTTAACCGTCAGGATATTGAAGTAGTAGGAATCAACGATTTGGTAGAACCAGATTACTTGGCTTACATGCTTAAGTACGATTCTACGCATGGTAAATTTAACGGAACAGTTGAAGTAAAAGACGGCAACCTTATCGTTAACGGAAAAACCATCCGTGTCACTGCTGAGAAGGATCCTGCCAACCTGAAATGGGATGAAGTAGGTGCCGAAATCATCATTGAATCCACAGGTTTCTTCTTGACAAAAGAAACGGCTCAAAAACATATCGATGCCGGCGCTAAAAAAGTCGTCATGTCTGCTCCTGCCAAAGACGATACACCTACCTTTGTAATGGGTGTTAACCACAAAGAACTAAAACCAGAATATACCATCGTTTCTAACGCTTCTTGTACCACAAACTGCTTGGCTCCTATTGCCAAAGTATTGAACGACAACTTTGGTATCCTTGAAGGTTTAATGACTACGGTCCACGCGGTAACGGCTACACAAAAAACAGTAGATGGTCCTTCGGTAAAAGACTGGAGAGGTGGCCGTGGCGCATACCAAAACATCATCCCTTCGTCCACTGGTGCGGCAAAGGCTGTTGGATTGGTATTACCTGAGCTAAAAGGCAAATTAACAGGCATGTCCATGCGTGTGCCTACGGCAGACGTTTCTGTTGTGGATTTAACCGTACGCTTGGAAAAAGGCGCTTCTTACGAAGACATTAAAAAGGCTATGAAAGACGCTTCAGAAGGCGAATTGAAAGGTATCTTAGGCTATACAGAAGACGAGGTAGTCTCTTCAGATTTCTTGGGTGATGCCCGCACATCTATCTTCGATGCAAAAGCAGGGATCTCTTTGAATGACAACTTTGTGAAAGTCGTATCATGGTACGATAACGAATGGGGTTATTCCAACAAGATCATCGATTTGGCGCAAGAGATTGGCAAATTGTAATTATAAAAAGAAAGGGGGCATCTAAAATAGAGCGCCCCCTTCTCTTTCTATTTCATCAAAAAACCGCCCCCAATCAAATCATCTCCTTCATAAAACACAGCAGATTGTCCAGGTGCGATGCCTTTGACATGGTGTGCAAAGTCCACCTGCATCACATCACCACTCAATTGGGTTAAAACGGATTGTGCTCCAGGGTCCTTATAACGGATTTTGGTTATAGCTTCCATCGGTTCGGCCAATGAAGCATATTTCACCAAATTGATATCACGGACAAAAGCCTGTGCCTTTTCTAGTTCATGTTCTTCTCCCAACACGACAGAATTGCTTTCCGGCAGAATCTCGATAACAAACATAGGCTTTCCCAATGCGATACCCAAACCCTTGCGTTGTCCTATGGTAAAATACGGATAGCCTATATGTTGTCCCACGACTGTGCCGTCAGACAATATAAAGTTACCCGGTCCGATTTCTTCGTCCAATGTTGGGCGCTTATGCCTCAAAAAAGCCCTGTAGTCATTATCGGGAACAAAACATATTTCGTAACTTTCCGATTTTTTAGCCAGCTCTTCCTGTCCCATTTCTAAGGCCATTTGACGGATCTCTGCCTTGGTAAAGCTACCCAAAGGAAACCGCGTTCTTGCCAAGTTTTCTTGCGAAACACCCCACAATACATACGATTGGTCCTTATGTTCATCCCGGCCTTTGGAAATGACATAACGGCCATTCTCGTGCAGACGGATATTGGCATAATGCCCCGTTGCGATAAATTCACAGTCCAGCTTGTCGGCCCTCTTCATCAATGCTGACCATTTAATATGCGTGTTGCAGAGCACACAGGGATTAGGTGTCCGTCCAGCGATGTATTCATCCACAAAATTGTCGATCACATAGTCGCCAAATTCATCCCGAATGTCCAATATATAATGCGGAAAACCATATCCTACAGCCAATGCTCGTGCATCGTTTATGCTATCGAGACTACAGCAACCCGTTTCTTTGGAAGATCCCCCGGCAGACGCATAATCCCATGTTTTCATGGTAATACCAATCACCTCATACCCTTGTTCGTGCAACATCACAGCGGCCACTGAACTGTCCACTCCCCCACTCATGGCAACCAAAACTCTTCCTCTTTTGCTCATATTGTTTTTATGAAGTGCAAAGATAGGCTAAATTGCCCAATTGCTATGTTTATTTGATGTAATTTTATCTCCATCAAAAATGTCCTGAGCACCACAGACAGATGATCAAAAAGCAACATGAATGCACCAACATAGGGAAGAACCTAAAATCAAATAATCAGGACATTCCCTATGACCTTTAATGAACAAAATGCGAAGCATTCATGAATACAATTGGAAACAGAAACAAATGAATAATTATCTACATAGGAATCAATATGTTGATTATGCAGGTAAAAATATTTGCATATAAAAGTTTTAGAATTCAAAAAAAGAACCTACATTTGCAACGCAACAAATAAGGCAATAGCCGTTGCAAAAGGTGCCATAGCTCAGTTGGTAGAGCAAAGGACTGAAAATCCTTGTGTCGCT
>JBEBRE010000121.1:0-8889 GCA_040394995.1 Sphingobacterium wenxiniae | reverse complement strand
ATCTTTCGGATGCCGATCTCTTTCGCACGTCGTTCGGCAATATAGGCCGATAACCCATATAATCCGAGACAAGAAACGAAGATGGCCAATAAAGCAAAGAAATTAAATAAGTTGCTCAACCGCTGTTCACCCAAATAAAGCCTTTCCAGATCTTGATCGACAAATCCATAGGAGAAGGGGAAATTAGGATTTAAAGTGGCGTTGATTTTTTCTAAAGCGTCCAAAGTAGCTTCCAGCTGGCCGGCTTGTGCCTTTACGACCACCATGCCGCCCCAATCATTGTGCTGCATAACAATGGGCCCAATGGCCTGACTGGCAGGTTTGAAGTTGAAGTCTCTTACAACACCGATGATTGTTCCTTTTCTGTTCCAAAGTTCAAAGGGTTTGCCTATGGCCTCTTCGGCTGATACACCCATGATGTTGACCAAGGTTTCGTTAACTACAAAATTGCTGGAATCATTCCCAAATTTATGCGAAAAGCTACGACCTGCCACGATCTGCATATCGAATACATCGAAAAAATGCGCATCTACGTCCATCATAGGTAAAATAAGAGAGGAGTTCGGATCTTTTCCTTCGAAATAATAATCTATGGTACCGCTGCGCAGATTGGTTGGTACGTCGTCTGTAATAGTGAAATTGGCGGTTAAGGGATTGTCACGTAATGCATTTCTGTAGGCTTGTTGTTGACCCCAAATGTCACCAACCATGGGTACATATATTAATTCCGATTTGTCAAAACCAAGATTTCTGTTTTTCAGGTAGTTTAATTGCTGATAAGCTAATATAGTACCCACTAACAGAGTGATGGAAACAACAAACTGTATCACGACAAGTGTATTTCGAAAAGCCAGATTTCCACTTCCGTTACCCGAAAATAAGCCTTTCAGTACTTTAACGGGGGCAAAGCCAGATAAATATATGGCCGGATAGGTACCTGCGACTAATCCCGTTAGGGTAGCAATGGCTAAGGCCGTGAACAGAAAGCCGGGATTGAAAAAAATAACATCAAGCGCAGTATTCGCAAGTTGGTTAAACAGCGGTAAAGTTATCCACACCAAACCTATCGCGAGGATAAAAGAGAGATAAGCAATCAATAGCGCTTCACCCAAAAACTGAAGAATGAGCTGCAGACGGTTAGCTCCGATGACTTTACGGAGGCCTACTTCTTTGGCCTGTCGTGCAGAACGTGCCGTTGCCAGATTCATAAAATTGATGCAGGCTACGACAAGTATAAAAATAGCAACAAAAAATAAGGTATTCACATATTGGTTATTGCCATGCCCCGCCAAATCAACCTGTAAGTTTTGGGAATGCAGATGAATATCCCTCAAGGGCTGTAGTTGATAGCTGGTTTTAAGCAGTGCGCTATTCGCGTGTGCGCGGTAAATGGTGTTAATGCGTTCTTCTAATGCCTGACGTTCTCCGAGGCTGGTAACTGCATTCGAATGTAATTGTATATAACTATAGTGCTTGAAATCTCCCCAATCATCAGCCGTATTGCCCGGATAGAGATAATTGTCTTTGCCCAAAAAGCTAAATGGGATGACGAAATCAAATTGCAGATGCGAATAAGCAGGAATATCAGATAGCACAGCCGTTACTGTGAGCTGTTGCGCATGGTCAATCTTTAAGACTTTCCCTATGGGGTTTTCGTGATGAAAATATTTTTTTGCCATTCGCTCCGTGATGACAATGCCGTCTGGTCGTTGTAGGGCTGTGGACTTATCCCCGGCGATCAATGGGAAGGTGAATACTTCCAAAAAGTTGGTGTCAGCAAAAAACACTGCTTTCTCCTCGTACCGGTCTTGGTTGTATTCAAAATAATGTGTTCGAGGCGTTGTGACACGTACAAAACCCACTACTTCGGCCATTTTTTCTTTGAGTTCAGGCGTTAACGGGGGAGGAGCAACGGCAGCCTTAAAATCTTCATTGTCCAGCTTTGCGATGAGACGGTATAGCTGGTTACCATGTTCGTGGAAACTATCGTAACTACGCTCATGCTTCACCCATGTCAATATCAGCATGCTGGCTGCCAGGCCTACGGCCAATCCTACAATATTCAAGAAAGCAAAGGATCTGTGTCTAAACAGGTTTCTCCATGCGGTTTTTATATAGTTTCTTATCATTTTTATAGTTGTCAGTGATCAGCTTATTGTCCTTGAGCTTTATTCCTTTATCCTTGTTCTGTCACCTACTCATCCCTTAAGCTATCGACTGGATTAGCACGAGCGGCGTAATACGTTCGTGTGGATAAGACCATGACGGCAACGATTAGCAACCCTATACCGGCTCCTGCGAATACCCACCAGCTTAAAGTTGTTTTGTGTACAAAATCTTCCAGCCATTTGTTCATGAAATACCAGGCAATAGGAATGGCGATTATGCAGGCTATCAAAACCAGGAATACCAGATTTTTCAGCAGCATCACGATAATCTGTGTGACAGAAGCGCCCAACACTTTGCGGATGCCGATTTCCTTCGTGCGCTGGTTAGCCGTAAACATGGCTAAGCCGAACAGCCCAAGCGAAGCGATGGCCACCGAGAGCCCTACAGCCCAGTTGAGTAATTTAGAGAGTTTAAGTTCATTCTGATAGAATCCTTTAATGGTTTCATCCAGAAATTTATATTCGAACGGACTTTCCGGATAAATTTCCGTAAATGCTTTTTCCATTTTGGCGATGGCTGTTTTCCATGTAGATGGATGCTCTTTGTCCAAAGCAATGTGCATGACATAGCCGCCTTTGCGACTCCAATACATGGTCGGACGGATTTCAGTGTGCACCGAACCGATATTAAAATCTTTCATCACGCCAACAATGGTATAATGTCCGTCCGTAAATGTTTTTCCGATTGCTTCCTCCGGAGAATTGACTTCAAGGAGTGGCAACATTTTCTCGTTGACCAATGCCTCAAAATAATTGGCGGAATCCAATACACGCACATTCCGTCCGGCCACCAATGGAATGTCGTATACTTTTATATAGTCCTCGTCGCCATTGCGTGCATCGAACGAAAGGTTTTTATCCTCTTTTGTTGAAGCGTCATAGCTGAGGCTACTGGTCATCCTCCCTTGGAACGCAGGTGATTGGTTACCAAAGCTTACCGCTTTAATCTCGGGTATCTCCATCAATTTGTTTTTTAAGATATCACCTTTGTTCGCGCGGTTTATATCAGGGACGTAAAAGTTAATAAGTGCATCCTTACGGAAACCCATATCCATCTGTGTCGCAAAGCTGATTTGCTTGCTGACGAAAAGCACAGCAATTAAAAATACCTGTGCTAATGTAAATTGAAAAACGGTCAGTGCTTTTCGTACCCAGGCACTGCGGGAAAGGTTTGAGTTTTTATAAACCTGATTTTTCAGGGCAAGTACAGGTGCATAGCCTGTCATGACCCAAGCCGGATAAAAACCGGCCAGTAAGGTTACGGCAACCAGTTGGATAAGCAGAAAAGTAGCCGTCGCGCCAATTGGAATGTTGCTTACAGTAAATCCTTGGGGCAGAAATCCTTCAAAAGCATGCACCAATATAGGTAGTAAAAGAATGGATAAACCCGTTGCTATACCCGAGACGATAAGCGTTTCCATTAAGAACTGACTTATAAGACTACCCTTGTTGCTTCCCAAGGTCTTACGAATGCCGATTTCCTTGGCTCTCTCTATAGATTGCGCAGTAGATAGATTGATGAAATTGATAGCACCCAAGGCCAGTAAAAATATCGCTAAGAAGATAAGATTCCGTAAAGTAGCAGGTTTGACAGCGTTATAGTTGTATGCTGCATTAAAGTGCACGTCTTTTAAGGGCTGCAATAGAAATTCATCTTTCCAGGCTCCGGCAACAGGCTTTTTGTATTTCCGTATAATCCCGTCTATGCTTTTTTGCACAGCAACAGGGCTTGTCCCGGGATCGAGTAGGACAAGGCAATTATAGGTATCGTTGTAATTGCTCCACGCATCCCAATTGTGATATTCTTTCAAACTTTCGCTGGCCGAAATTGTGGACAAGGATATATAGCCTTTGTATTTGAAATCGGAGTTTTCTTTCATTTCTGCGACTACACCGGCGACTTGTAGAGGTATACTATCAGCATACAAAATAGTTTTTCCGACAGATTCAGCAACAGGTGTTCCTGGAAAATAGCGGTGGAAATTCTTCTCGCTCAGGACAATCTGATTGGCCTGAGTGAGATTCTGTACATGGCCGGATAGCCATTGATGCGGAAAAATGGTGAAATAGTGCTGATCGGTGAAGATGAGGCCCTTTTCTTTCGGAAATACTTTTAGATCATCTTTCCCCACTTGCTCAATCTTTAGCTTAGTTTCGTATATATGGAATAGCGGAGCTACTGCCTCCAGTCCCGTGGTCTCCTCATCTATAGCACGGATCATGGGAACCAGCACCGCAGAACTTTTAAAATCACCATTGCTGACCACCCTATACACCCGATCCCCATGCGGAAGATGCTTATCAAAGCTGTATTCATAACGCACCATCAGGAAAATAATCAACGTGGCACAGATCCCAATGGAAAGACTCAGAATATTGATCGCTGTGATTAACTTATTCTTCTTGATATGCCGAAAAGCAGTTTTAAAAAATGTTTTCATGTTAAAAGTTATTTAGTGATCAGTTTATTGTCTTTGCTCTTTATTCCTTTATCTCAATAGTCACTACTCACGACTACTCGTCCCGTAGACTATCCACCGGATTGGCTCTAGCGGCTTTAACAGCTTGATAGCCTACTGTCATTAATGCTATTCCCATAGCAAACAATCCTGCAACAACAAAACCCCACCAGGGAATGCTTACTCTATCATTAAAATTCTGCAACCATCTGGAGAACAGCCACCAGGCAACAGGAGCTGATATAACGAGCGCTATAACAATCAGGCTGACAAAATTCTCCGAAAGTAAATGAACAATTTTGAATATGCTTGCACCCAATACTTTCCGCACGCCTATTTCCTTTTTACGCTGTTCAGCAGTAAATGCCGCTAATCCAAATAGTCCCAAACAGGCGATAAAAATTGTGAGCATGGAAAAAGACGTAATGATATTGTTTATTCGGTTTTCCGCCGTATAGTAATTTTTGATATGCTCATCCAAAAATTGGTAATCGAAGGCAGCGTCTGGTAATTGCTGATTAAATATCTGTTGGATTTGAGCAATATACGGCGCGACGTTTTCGGTATTGTAACGTACTAGAAAATAGCGATAACTTTCATTTGGTCTAAGCATACGGTAGTAAGTATACCCGCCTACTGCTTCTTTTAAACTGGCAAAGTTAAAATTCCGGACGACGCCTGTAATAACCGAATTGGGAGACATTTCAGTAGGTATACGTTGACCTACGGCATCATGAGGATTTTCATAACCCAAATAGGAAGATACCACTTCGTTAATCAGCACATAGCAGGTTGAATCTGTAGGTGCTAGCTCTTCAGGTAGATCGGTTCCTGCAAGCAGATGTAAACCAAGTGCAGAAACGACTGCTCCACGGCTACTGGAGGTACTGATCGGTAAGCCCTCTTTGGTTTCTCCACGGCGGTGCATGGTTTTGCCACTTTCGCCAAAGCCAGGGAATGTCTGCAAGGTTGCTATACTTTCTGTCCCCGCCAGGCTCTGGATGGACTGCTTAATCGTATTGAATTTGTCCGTTGTGTTAATCGACCTGATTGGAATCGTGACGATATTGGTTGGCTGATAACCTAAATCTTTATCAGCAACATGACGCATCTGCAAAGAAATGACAATAACGCCAATAATCAACACAATAGAACAGGTAAATTGAAAAACGACTAATCCCTTACGCAAGTACTGAGCAATCTTGCTCTGTGTGATGATGTTTTTCATCAGCGATAGGCTTGGGATATTGGCCATCAAGAAAGCAGGATAACTGCCTCCCACGAGCGTTATAATAAGCCATATCAATAAGGCAATGCCTATATTCTCTAGGTTAAACAACTGTGCAACATGTATATTGGTGCCAATAATGCTGTTAAATACAGACAGAGCTAATGTGGATAGTAGCAATCCTAGGCATATGGAAAGGAAGGAAAGAATGCCTGTTTCCATATAGAACCGGAATTTTATCTGCCTGCGGTGCGCCCCGAGGACCTTACTCACCCCCACTTCTTTGGCATTCTTCTGTGAGCGCGCCGTTGCCAGATTCATGTAATTTATGCAGGCGATGAGTATAATCAGCATGGCGAGTATAAAGACAGTCTCTACAGCATTAATATTGCCCGTGCGTGTGGACATGTTATCACGCAGATCCTGAGAATGCAAGTAAACCTGTGATAAAGGCTGCAAAAAAAAGTTTGTGTAATATTGGCGATCTTTAGGAACGTATTTTTCAATAAATGCTGTTGTTTTTTGTTCAATATCAGTGGGATTGGCGTTGCTGTTCAGCAAGCAAAAGGTATAATAGCTGGCATTTGACCAATGTACATTTTTACCCATCCAGGAATCCATCATATTTAAAAAAATATCGCCTTCGAATGAACTATTCTGTGGTAAATCTTGGAAAACACCAGAAATCGTAAGTGTGTCTTGTTGGTTGATGATTAGCTGTTTATTTAAAGCAGGTTCATTACCAAACATATTTTCTTTTTTACTCGCGGAAATAACAACACTCTTGGGTTGCTTGAAAGCCAATTGTTTATTCCCTTCTGTAAATTCAACATCAAAGATGTCAAAGAAGGAAGAATCGGTCAAATAAATATTCTTCTCAAAAAAGTTGTTTTCATTTGCGTTGACAGAACCAAAACCTGTAAAATCCAATCGTACCAACCGGGCAAAAGCCTTGACTTCGGGAATATCACTCAGCATCGTCGGCCCAACAGCATTCGGCAAGTTGCTCCATTTCTCATGGTTATATTCGGCCGTTGCCTGCATCAGCACACGGTAGATATTGGCTTCCTTTTTAAATTGTTTGTTAAAACTCAATTCTTGTCGGCCATAAGTAATCAATAAGATGGCCACGGCTAGACTAACAGCTAAACCGAGAATATTCAGCAAACTGAAAAAACGGTTCTTCAGTAGGCTTCTCCATGCAATTTTGAAATAGTTCTTTGTCATTTTTTATTCCCCCTAAATCCCCCAAAGGGGGACTTTCTTTTTTTATTCAACCTGTATTATTCCCTCTTTCTGGTCAATCACACAGGATTGCCCCTACATGCATTTCCAAATTATCTCATTTCCTTATTTCCAAATTTTATTCCCCCTTCGGGGGATTAGGGGGATTTTATTCATCCCTCAAACTATCCACAGGATTGGCTCTTGCTGCTTTCCAGGCTTGGTAACTGACGGATAACAATGCCATAACGATGGTTGCGATACCTGCAGTGAGCAACATCCACCACTTGATGTCGATGCGGTAGGCAAAGTCTTGTAACCACTTGTTCATTGCCCACCAACCGATCGGTGTAGCAATGATGACAGCAATCAAAATCAGTTTGGTATAATCTTTAGACAATAAGGCAATGATGCCTGTCACTGTAGAGCCTAAGACCTTCCGAATGCCAATCTCCTTCGTACGTTGGAAAGCGGTCAACGTTACCAAGCCGATCAGTCCCAAGCAACTGAGGACAATGGTAACGACAGTGGATAGGTTAATCATCCGTGCTTGACGTATATCCGATTCGTATAGGGCTTTGAGCTCTTCGTCGTAGAATTTATAGGTGAACGGCGCGTTGGGATAGAAATTTTTCCACTCTTTCTCCATTGCGTCCAAGGCTTTTGGCCATTCGGAAGGTTGATTGAACAGCTTGATGTTAATGGCGCCTAAACTGGATTTGCGTGTCGTGACGTGAATTGCTAAAGGTTCTTTAGGGGCATGTAGGTATTTTGAATGAAAATCATTGAAAATGCCTTGGATTATAAAAAGATTGCCTGAAGGATCTTTCAAAGTTTGTCCGACAGCTAACTCATTCGACTTAAAACCTAACCCTGCGCGAGCCGTTTCGTTGAGGAAAACAGTGCCTGTAGTATCGGCTGCTTGGGGAGATCTGCCTGCCAAAATCCGTATGCCATACACCTCCATATACTCCGGATCGGCATATTTAAAATTCATATTCAAGTGTACCTCGCCGGTATCTGACTGGGCAAACAAGGTGTTGCCCCAATGATTGTTGTTCAACGGTAAATGACCTAAGGCTACCTTTGCGATTTCCGGATATTGTTGCAATGCTTGCTTATAGAGAAACGGATCGGAACCTGCGGTTTCTTTTTTCTTATAAGGCATTTTAATGGTGACTACGGCCTGCTTGTCAAAACCTAAATCGGTACGCAGTAAAAAGTCGATTTGGGAAGCGATGATAAAGGTGCCGATAACAAACACCTGTGCAATGACGAACTGAAAAACGATCAACGTTTTCCGGAGGGTTATATTTCCAAAGGACAATTTGCCAATACCATGGATCTTCATGACCTCCACAATGTTGACCCTGTTGATGAGGTAAGCGGGATATAGACCTGATAATATAGTCAGTACGCCTAACAACGCTCCCAAAAAGAGCAATATAGCAATGGAATCATTGTAATCCTGAATGCCCGGTGGCATAAATTCGCTGAACTGCCATCCAAAGTATTTTACCAACGGTATGGCCAATACAAGCGCCAATATACAGATGATGAAGGTTTCTTGAAGGAATATAGCAGTCAATTTGTAAGGCCTTTCGCCGAGTGTTTTACGGATACCGATCTCCTTGGCACGATAAGGGACTTGTGCCGTACTAAGGTTGATGTAGTTGATGCAGGCGAGCAACAACAGAAAACCACCAATACCCATGAGGCCATAAACGATTTTCTTTTCGGCAGTGTATTCCTCGGCAGCATAATCACGTGAAAAATGTTTTTCGGTCAACGGCAATAGGTCAAACCATGT
>JBEBRE010000120.1:0-8956 GCA_040394995.1 Sphingobacterium wenxiniae | reverse complement strand
TGCATAACATAGAACACAACAGCCCTGCTATGGAGAGGCCAGGGGAAGGTTTTACACATAGTAATCTGAAAAGAAGCATCTTAACACATCCCCTTTCTAAAACTTATTTCCCTCACACATTGACGCACAATTTAGAATTCTTAGCGCCAGCAAAGCGTCCTAAAGAGAACTGTGCTTTTTCTTTAAAAATCCTTATATTGTCGGTCTATTTCATCAACATACTAAAACCATTATACATTAATGAAATCATCTTCTAAACTAAACTTAGCCATCAGCGAAGATTGGGTCGTCGTGATACTGGGGCTGGCTATTATTTTTTTAGCGTTATTGGGTGTCGTTGTTCCTAAGCCATCTTTCTCCTGGGAAGATGTAAATACGCTCACCACTAGTGTGCTTTCACCGTCCAATCTGTCTGCTATCGGTGGACAGTTTCTGCTTGTCTTTGTCACGGCCATTGTAGGCGCTTTGCTGTTGGGTAAACCCATAAAACCGTTATGGGTTGTTTTTCCCATGGTCTTTGCGGTGACGATATTCGCCCTAGTATTAGCCGGAAATAGCACGGTGAAAGATTATAATTTGGAAGCAGTTATTTTCAGTTTGGGAATTGGTTTACTGATCAGCAACTTTTTTAAGCTGCCCGAATGGTTTAAAGCAACCTTGTCCACAGAGCTGTACGTCAAAATCGGATTGGTGCTTTTGGGCACAACGGTCATCTTTGGAGACATATTAAAGGCCGGGGCCTTAGGATTGATACAAGCGTTGGTTGTGGTGCTTTCGGTATGGTATTTTGCCTTTTGGCTATGCAAGAAGCTGAAGATCGACAAAGAAATGTCGTTGATGCTATCCAGTGCGGTATCCATCTGTGGGGTCTCGGCGGCAATAGCTACATCCGGTGCTATCGAGGGCGATTCCAAAAAACTGTCCTATGTGGTTTCGCTTGTCTTGATAACGGCCATCCCCATGATGATTTTCATGCCGTATCTTGCGTCGTGGATGGGGCTGTCTCAGGAGGTTACAGGTGCATGGTTAGGCGGTAGCATCGATACAACAGGAGCTGTAGTTGCTTCGGGTTCGCTGGTGGGCGAAAGAGCCCTTGAAATCAGTACGATTGTGAAATTCTCGCAGAATGTACTCTTAGGTATTGCTGCTTTTGCGATTAGTATTTATTGGACGTATTCCAATTCCAAAAGCGCTGCACATGCCGAAAAACCAACGTTGAAGATTATTTGGGAGCGCTTCCCTAAGTTTGTCATCGGTTTTATATTTGCCTCGATCCTGTTTTCCTTCCTAATCAGTCCTGAGCAAGTCGCCAATGTCAAAGGTGGCCTGAAAAGCATTCAGGGGCTCTGGTTTGCCTTGGCTTTTACTTCTATCGGTTTGGAGACCAACTTTAAGGATCTGTTTGTCCACAATAACAAAAAGCCGCTTTACGCGTTCTTGATCGCGCAGACATTCAACATTTTCGTAACATTGGCCATCGCGTTACTGTTGTTCCGATAAACGTGTCATTGCACGTAGACACGATTGATCCCGAAGCCTTAGACCAATAAGCACGGACATTCATTTTGTTTTTCATGAACATTGCTCTGTAAAAGATGGACTATCACAGAGCAATGTTTTTTTAACGTTCTGGCATATTCATTTTGCCAGCTTATCGTTGTGGCATCCCGAAACGCAGGCCAAAAAAGGCATCCACTTGTTTGGATCCTTGCACCAATGCGGACAGGATACTTCCCGATCCCACATACAAAGGTCCTAACCGCAAGGCTGTGCCCATACTCAGGCCTGTCAGCGCATGGTGTTGCATGGGCAGATATACACCCAACCACGAGGTTTCGTAGCGTGGTGTGAGCGAGAGCGAAGAGTAATATTGGCTGTTATAGGGCTTGGATGCGCTACTGACAGCGCTAACCGTGCCATGCAGACCTACGTACAAACTGCTGAGCACGTGGTAATCCACCATGACGTGTACGGCTGTTGGCAAAGAAACCTTATAAGTCGTCGCGTTGTTTTCACCTACGGGTGTAAAATACTGAGGCATATCATCCAGTTTCTGTTTCAGATCCTCCAAAGACACTTCTTCAAACTCGCTGATATAGAGCCTTTCGGCGTCGGATACGTGGATATCATACGCACCGGTAGTGGCCATATCTTTCTTATAGCCGATGGCTCCGATATCAGTGATGGAAAAACCAGCACGAAGCTTGTATTTATGCCGTGTTTTCTCTTGATAGTTCTCCGGCCGATATTCGTACACGGCCCCGATGTCGACGCCAAAGCCTGAGCTCTCAAATTTCGTCAGTTCAGCAGGGTCAAAATCGGCAACATTGACACCGCCGACACCGATACCAAGTCGTCCTTGGGTATTTTCGAGATAGGGTCCATCAGTTAGGTTGTCGGCATTGAGCGTGCCATGGATCTTGTTCAGTTGCAGGTGTGTATTGCCCACACCCATCAAGTACTTGACCGTAGCTCCGGCTTTCACAAAATGGATGTCGTCTTCCAGTAGTACCCTGCCGTAGCTCAGGCCCACTTCGCTCCAGACGTTGGCATTGACGATCATGTTCTGTGCAGAGCCGATGGAATAGGGCAGGTCGTCTATATTTTCATCGCCACTGATGAAGCGGTTAGCAAGCTCACCATCCAGATCGTGCGCATTGAACAGTACGCGCGCCCTGCTCGTAAGCGCTACGCCCTGTCTCTTGTCTATCTGTAGCATGAAAGAGGGTGCGTGCAACGCCATATTGAGCAATGCGTTGGTGCTCTCGCCATTCTTGCCGATAAAGATGCTGCTTAGCGAGTCGCTACCGATCAGATCGCCGATTTTTTTCAGGCTGAAGCTGGCCTGATCGTTTCCTGCACCGAGGTTGATGCCTATGAAATTGACGTCCCACTTATAGCCGTTTTCGACTACATTAGCCGGATTGACAAACACGCCGTTCACCCCCGCAAAGTTCCCCGTACTAATGCCAGGGAGATGTTGCGTATGTGCAGCCTGTACGCATAGCAATATAATAATGGTAAAGATAGTTCTCATTGTTCATTAGGTTAAAAATCAGCGTATAACGCTACTTTTTTAGATACCAGGTTGTTACGTATTTTATGGTTTTTCCGTCTTGATCTTGATACGTTCCCTCATCTTTGAATTCCAGTTCTTGCTTCGTCAGCTTGACAATGATCACTTCGTCTTCGCTGTCAATGATAATCTTTTTGCCTTGTACTTTCCACGTGAAGTCCCATTCGTCATCTTCTTCTTCAAGCATTCTTCCTTTACCCCCACTCTTAAACTCAATATATTCACCGTTTTCAGCAGGATGCGTTTCAGTACTTCCGGGAGTTTCTTGCTCCACGATTTTAACCAGATGCCATTTGCCTATGAGGGATTCCGCGGTTTTTTCGGAATCATTTTCGTTCAACAGGTCATCGTCTTTGCTACATCCGGTGAATAGGATAAAGAAAGCCATGAGGGCAATAGTCAGGTAATTTGTTGTTGTTTTCATGATGTTGAAATTTTTGCAGTTAATAATTTGTGAATAAATTCTTGTGTTATAGGTGTTTTACATGTGTTAATCTCTATTGTCGTATTCAAGGCCGTTTTGATTGATAAATATGTTGCTTGCAAAATAAGGTCGGATATTTCTGTTGCGCAATACCGCATTTGCGGTATTTTTAATATTTACGAACGCTACGAGTCCCCACCCTCTTTCCTGTAAAACAAAAGTACCACGTTCGGAATATGTGCATCAAGCGTGACATCACGGTATTTCACCCCGTGATGTCACTATTTTTATTTTTTAGGCAGATGGCATCTGCACATAAAAATAAATCGCTATATTCACACGTTAAGAGCCAAATCATGGGGTTAGACCGTTTTCTTTTTCGTAAGATATCGCAGTCCTTTCAGGAATTTAGCGCGTATTCACAGCGTTCACGCGGAGATGCAGATGTGGCATTGCGCAAAAAAGAGTTTGATTTAAACAACTACCTTCGGGTCTTCCACGCTTTCGATACGTATTTTTATTCGCTTGCGGATATTACAAAGCTTTCCATCATTGATGCAGGTGGGCCAATCGAACATTTCACCGGCTACACCAAGGAAGAAGTTATCAGGAAAGGTTACGGAATGATGTTGTACATTCACCATTTGCGGGATACTGTTCGGGCCGTGCGCGGCGGTACGAAGTATTTCAAGTATCTCTATGATCAGGCTCCAGAAAAACGTCCCTATATCAAGGTAAACCGGACATTGGATCTGATTCATAAAGACGGTAGCAAACTGTTTGTATTGGCACAGAGCATTCCTGTGCTGTTCAACGAGCAGATGAAACCGATCTATATGCTGAATATCTATTCAGATATCAGTGATTTTGCGGTTGCCCGCCATTATACCCATTATATCGTGGATAATAGTGATCCGGATCGTCCCAAAAAGATTTCGATTTTTGACCGTTCGGACTACGAGGATTGCCTGTCTGCGGGGATGACAGTCTCTCCGGCAGAACTGCGTGTGCTGGAACTCGCCGCCGAAGGACTGGATAGCAAGCTCATCGCCGAACGCCTGTTTATCAGCGAACATACGGTAAGGACACACCGCAAGAATATGTTAAAGAAAACCGGATGCAGCAATATGACAGAGATGGTAAAAAAAGCAGCTTTGGAAGGTTGGCTGTAAGATTTTACAGTTAAAACATTATCTATAACCCGCTTTCCGGAAAATAATAGCCGTGGATATTTTCGATGAAAATATATCGTAAATTTTTGCAGCAATCTTCAAACGTATAAAGTGGCTTATATTTAACTTAGGTAGGTTTTTCAGAAAATTTATGGAATTTACAGCCTTTAATCATCTTATTCTTGAGTAACTTCGTGTTAAGTTAAGTATGTTTTTATCGTTTTTTTATTTTTAACTTTTGGACCGGGCTTGTGCGCTCATTTTAACTTAACATTTGTGCATGAACGAAAAAGAGCTGTTGATACACTATAAGCATACGGGTGACATAGAAACCTTGGGTAAATTATACACACCTTATATGTCCTTGTTGTATGGGGTGTGCTTCAAATACCTTCAAGATCAGGCATTGAGCCAGGATGCGGTGATGCAGATTTTTGAGCAGTTGGTGGATAAGCTAAGGATTCATGAAATCGATAACTTTAAAAGTTGGCTCTATGTTTTTGCACGCAATTATTGTTTAATGGAGCTGCGCAAGGATAAACAAAAAACATATGTGGATATCGAAGATAGCTTATGGGAGAGCGAACAAAGACTGATGAACGATGTGGAAGACAAATGGACAGAGCAAGATTTTGAGAAAATGGACAAGTGCCTGCAGGGTCTTCCCGAGGCGCAAGCTGTGTGTGTAAAGATGTTCTACTTGGAGCAGAAGTGCTACAAGGAGATTGCGGCTGAAACAGCTTATGATTTGAATCAGGTGAAGAGTTATATTCAAAATGGGAAGCGCAATTTAAAGCTTTGTATGGAGAAAAGGAACAATGGAAAATAACTATCAATTATCAAGAATACATAACTACATCCATGGATTGATGAGCCGGGAGGAGATGCATGCCTTGGAACGGGAGGCACTGGAAGATCCATTTTTGCAAGACGCCATTGATGGCTATAAATTGCAAAACGGGGTAGATGCCAAATCACTGAGCTTGTTGCAACAACGTTTGGAGAGACGGGTAGTGGAACATGCGCAGTTAAAAAACAAACATTTTTTCAGTTGGCAACGTTTGGCCATAGGCATGGTTGCCGCGGTGATGTTTATTTCGGTGTGCACCTTGCTGTTGTTGCGCTATCTGCCCAATAAGCGAGACACAAATATAACCGAAGTGGAATTGATGGATGACGCTTTGAATATGATGACGGTACGGTCGTTGGCAGGCTCCCAGGCCGAGCCGATAGGTGGTTGGCGTCATTTTGAAGATTTTTTGGTACAGCATTATTCAGCTGTAAACACCGATAAAGAATTGATCGTACGCTTTAAGATAGATGCTTCGGGAACACCTTATGATATTATACCGCAGATAGATCCCTCGCATGCACTTCATGACGAGATCATCGAGGTTTTAAAGAAAGGGCCAAAGTGGAAAGGAAACATTGCTGCCATCAAAATCATATTTCCTGAATAAGAAGCGTATTATCTATCTTTTTAGAAAGCTTAAAAGCATTTTATTTGTCTTTCCTATTATATATCTCGTCAAGCAGTTTGAACAGTTCGGGATGATCTTCTTGTAGCTGCAGTGGTTTTTGGAAAAAGTATTCTGACACAACGGCTAAAAACTCCGCTTCATTGGTCGTTGCATATTCCCTAATGTCAGATTTCTCGTTGCGAATCATTCGAATCGTTTCATGCATTTCCTCTAGCCAAGGCTGTATCAGCGATTTGGGAATCAAATATTCTGGTATACCGTCAATTTGACCGTCTGCCTTATCAATTAAATGCACAAATTCATGTATAGCCGTGTTGGATTGAGCCTCCGGAGAGAATCCATATCGCAAAGCACGTAGTGACAAAATCATCTTTCTATGCATGGCACCATCTCCTACCATGCCTAAAATATTCCTGTCGGTTGCGTCGACATTATATTTCTCATTAAATGTTCCGGGGTAAATCAATACTTCATCCAGATTTTCATAAGACCATTGGTCAAAATGGAATAACGGAATTGTTGCACTGGCCGCCACTAAAATTTTATCACTCTCGGTAACTTCAGCTCCTTTTTCAGCAGAAATTTTTGTGGTCATCAGAAAATACTGAACGCGCTCTGTAAACCGCTGTTGAGCATCGTCACACAATGCCTGAAAAAAGGGAACCTGCTGTCCCAATATCTGGGATATTTCATCCAACGAAGGCACATTCTTGCGGGCAACCTTTTTGTTTCCAACATATTTATAGACATACAAAATCATGATCGCCCCACATATAAAAACCAAAAGCGCAACAGTTACATTATTATATTCCATTTTTTCAAAAAAATAAATTGCTATATTTATCTCCGTTATACTCGTACTCAAATATGCAAAAATATCACTACACTGACGGCACAAATAGTTTTGGGCCATTTACGATAGAAGAGCTTCGGTTCAAAGGAATCACTCCTGATACTTATGTTTGGGCAGAGGGCATGCCCAATTGGGTTCTCGCAAAAGATGTCCCTCTATTGGCTTCGTTATTCACTTCCAATGAAAACCAAGCCGGAGATCAGCCATATTACACCAATCCTTACCCTTCTACGCCACAGATTCCCAACCCAGCCGGAAATGGCTATCGAGTAAATAATGGCAATCCACCGAAAACATATCTGATAGAAAGTATCCTGAGCACGATTCTCTGTTGTTGGCCCTTGGGGATTCCATCTATTGTATACGCCGCCCGAGTAGAAAAGAAATTCTATGCCGGAGACATCTTAGGAGCTGAACAGGATTCTGCCAATGCAAAAAAATGGATGTTGATCAATATCGGTGCAACAGTAGGCCTATGGATACTGTACTTCATCATCTTTGGATTTGCATTTTTTGCAGGTTTGTCCGGTTATTAATAAATAACCATGTTTGCGCCAAAGTATCGTATCTTTTGGAGTATTCTGTTCGGTATCGGGGCAATTATTTTTATCTATGTATATAAGACATTCAACCCTTTGGATTATGGTTGGTTTCCCAAATGTCCGTCTAAAGCCCTGACCGGATTAGATTGTGCAGGCTGTGGTTCACAGCGCGCCATCCACTATCTGCTTAACGGTGAATTTAAGGAAGCCTTCCACCAAAATGCATTGCTATTACCATTTATTCCCTATATTGCCTTGGGCTTAGGTTACCGATTCATCAAAACACCCAATGAGACCCAACTGAAATGGCGCAAAATACTCTTTGGCGAGACGGCCATCAAGATAGTGGGTGCCGTTATTGTGCTGTATACAGTATTGCGCAATGTGCATTAGAAATGGTAAACGGTTATGACGGATCCCAATCGCTCCGATTCGTGTTCTCATGAACCGGAACAGTAGGATTGTTTCGTGGAGACACGACACAAGGAGGGCTTTAAACATTATTCCCCTAAAAACCGGTCATCTATCTGCTTATTTGCTTTAGCTCCCAGCTGCTTCAGATTTTCAATTTTTCGGATGACATTTCCCGAACCTGTTGCCAATTTTTTCATGGCATCCTGATGTTTCTCAGACGCTTTCTGCAAATGGTTTTCAAGCTGTTGCATATCGGCCAGAAACCCGACAAATTTATCATACAGGGCCCCGGCTTCTTTTGCAATTTCCAATACATTCCGATTTTGCCGTTCCTGCACCCACACACTGGCAATCGTCCTCAAGGTCGCCAGTAGTGTCGATGGGCTCACAATCACTACTTTCCTATCCCATGCATCCGAAAACAAATCGGCTTTTTCCCTTACAGCAATGCTCAACGCCGATTCAATCGGCATAAACAGCAACACGAAATCGGGTGAATGGGTGCCGTAAAGGTCATGATAGTTTTTAGCGGACAACTCCCGTACGTGGCCCTCTACAGATTGTATGTGTTGCTTAAGATAATGCGACTGTTCAAGTTCGTCGGTTGCGTTCACCCATTTTTCATAGGCGGTTAAAGATACCTTGGCATCGATAACAAGGTGCTTGTCTTCCGGCAAAAGAATAATGGCGTCAGGAATCTTACGGGCATCTTCTTCGCGAAAAACAGATTGCAACCGGTATTCACGATCTTTGACCAACCCAGAACGTTCCAATACGCGTTCCAAGATAATTTCGCCCCAGTTGCCTTGTTTTTTTGTATCGCCTTTGAGCGCCTTTGTCAAATTATTGGCTTCAATCTTGATTAATTGGCTTTGTTGCATCAATTGCTCC
The DNA here is from genome assembly GCA_040394995.1 of Sphingobacterium wenxiniae. Lineage (GTDB taxonomy): Bacteria > Bacteroidota > Bacteroidia > Sphingobacteriales > Sphingobacteriaceae > Sphingobacterium > Sphingobacterium wenxiniae_A. The sequence continues at coordinate 103 of JBEBRE010000120.1, read as the reverse complement.
ACTACCCCTTTTAGCACGTTGCGCTCCGCAGCTTCCTGTTGGTAAGTGCGCTCTACCTTCTCTTCGAAGGTCTTTATTTTTTCTTTTAGGGGCTCTAATATCT
>JBEBRE010000119.1:0-9154 GCA_040394995.1 Sphingobacterium wenxiniae | reverse complement strand
CCCAGGACCCATACATTAAAAGTGTATTGCTCTACCAGCTGAGCTACGGAATCTTTTAAACAGTGAGAAAGATACCCTTCCGTTGTTTAAAGTGTTGCAAAGGTAGATAATTAGTCTATATATGCAAAATAGATTTTATTTTATTTTCAGCCCTTTCATTTAATTCCTTGTTTATCAGTTTAAAAAAACGTCATGTATACCACTTGGCCGACAACATGCGATCGACATAGTTGATGTCTTGGAGCACTTTTACAGTATGATATCCTTTTTTTTCAATAAGACCGGCTGTTTCTTTTGCTAGATATTGATTGATTTCAAAATAGAGCATACCATTAGGTTTCAAATGCTTTTTCCCCATTTCGCTGATGCTGTCATAAAATAATAAAGGTGTATGTTCCTCAACAAACAGCGCTTGGTGCGGTTCGAAGAACAGTACATTTTGATGCATCGTAGCCTGTTCTTTTGGTGTGATATAAGGCGGATTGCTAACGATAACATCAAACTGTTGCTCCGGTTGCATAAATGCATCCCATTCCAGTATATCAGCATGAATAAAATGGATATGCAGCTGTTGGGCTTTAGCATTTTCCTTAGCGATTTCAAGAGCTTCCCTAGAAATATCCATAGCAAAGACGTCCGCTTGCGGTAGATGTTTCTTTAGCGCTATAGCAATACAACCGGAACCTGTTCCAACATCCAAAAGCGTTATAGTCTTTTGATTTTGATGTTTTTTGACAATGTAATCCACCAATTCTTCGGTTTCCGGACGTGGAATAAGCGTGTGTTCATTGACCTGTAATCGCATGCCATAAAAATCCGCTACTCCCAAAATATGCTGGATTGGCCTTGCCGTCATCAGGTCTTCCAAAATCGCGATAAAACTGTCCGCCAGTTCGGCATCTACTTCTGACACGCTGTCCAAGTTGAAATAAATAGCCTTCTTATCCGTCAGGTGTGCATACACCATCAGAAACAGTTGCTTGATCTCCCCCTCGGGATAAAGATGTTGCAAACGTTCTTGGTATAGATTAGCTATCTCACGATAATATTTCATGGCACAAACTTACAAAAGCCCATCGCACTTTTGATATTCTTTTACGAAATACTATGTTTGCAAGATGAAGTCTCATGATATATATATGCAACGTTGTTTGGATTTGGCGTTACTGGGTGCTGGATCGGTCAGTCCCAATCCGATGGTGGGCGCTATCATTGTCCATGAGAACCGCATCGTGGGCGAAGGATACACCTCTCCATATGGCGGTCCACATGCGGAAGTAAACGCTGTGAACGACGCTATTCGACTTCTGGGCGAACAGGAGGCCAAAAAGCTATTTCCATTATCAACGATGTATGTGAGCTTGGAGCCCTGCGCTCATTTTGGTAAAACGCCACCCTGTGCCGATATGTTGATAGCTTATGGTTTTGCAAAAGTCTTTATTGGCTGTCTTGATCCTTTTGCCAAAGTCAATGGCGAAGGTGTTCGAAAATTGAAGGAAGCGGGAATAGATACCATCGTTGGGATTCTGGAAACCGCCTGCCAATTCGCAAACCGTAGATTTTTCACCAGAATAAAGGCACAACGTCCATACGTCATTTTAAAATGGGCTCAAACCGTTGATGGTTTTTTTGCCCCTACGGAAGATAAACAGCAATGGATTAGCAACAAAGCAAGTAAACAGCTGGTACATAAATGGCGCTCGGAAGAAGATGCCATATTGGTCGGCACCCGGACAGCTTTGCTCGACAATCCTACGCTAACAACCCGATTATGGAAAGGCAAGCATCCGAAACGCGTGCTTATAGACCGGGATCTGAAGGTCGGGGAGCATATGAATATATTCAATAGTGAAGCCGAAACCATTGTATTCAATGCGGTCAAGACGGATTGGCAACACAATCGAAAATTTATCGAACTGGAAAACTTTGATCTTTATTTGCCACAAAATATCCTCTATCAGCTCTACCTGCTGGATGTACAGTCACTTATTGTGGAGGGCGGCAGCCAAACCTTGCAAGCGTTCATCGATGCTGGTCTGTGGGATGAGGCCCGCATTTTCATTTCTCCCGAACAATGGGGAACAGGACTGCCCGCACCAAAGCTTGGCCAGCTCCCCACGACGACACAACAAGTCGGAAACGACATCTTGCAGGTGTATTTCAACTATAACAATTCTTTGACGACCAGTAGGTAGACCGTACGACGTGGCCTGTGAGATAATATACGCGCATAAAATAGCTCACAGATAGCATAGATACAGATAAACACAGAATGTTGTTGTATATATACCTTATCTCTGTGAAAATCGGTGTAGTCTGTGCCATAATGAACCCCACACAGATGTCCGCAATTACACCTCTCTTGCTTTCTTGATTTTGCGCGAAAGAACCGCCCAGGCAACCACAAGACAAACCACGGAAATCGCCGCTAGAAAAAGGACTGCTGTGTAGATATGGTAATTCTCCCCGTGCTGTATAAACATCAACCGAAAGATTTTCAGATAATGGGTAGAAGGAATGACGTTAGCCAGCCACTGCACCCAAGTAGGCATAAGGCTAGAAGGCCAGGTAAAACCGCTGATGATAAAAGCAGGTGTGGCAATAACCATCAGTACTTCGGTAGCCTTGAGCTGAGAAGGCAATACCACACTCACCAAAATGCCGATAAGGCAGACGGCCAGGATAAAGACGAGAGAAGAGAGTGCAAACCACCAAAAATTGGCCTGCAATGGCATCTGATAATATTTACCAAACCCCCAATAGAGGACAAGGATACCCACAGACATCAACATATAAGGCACGATCTTTACCAAGATTAATCCCAAGGCATTGGGCATCTTTTGAGCAAGCTCCTTGAAGGTGTTGTTCTCAAATTCAGAAGAAAAGGACAAAGCCAAACCCAACAGCAATACCTGTTGCAATACCGTGATCAATACGCCCGGCAACATAAAGTACAGGTAATTGCCACTTCGGATGTTTTGCTTGATAATGGTCGTCTTAAACGGTTCGTACTGTTGCGTAGCAACATATTCGGGCACGCCCTTTTTCATTTGCGACTGGATCTGCACACCCGCCTTCATGGTCATGGCACATACGTTTACTGCCATCAATGCGGTATTGGATGTCAAGGTGTTGGAACCATCGACAAAAATGGTTACTTCAGGTAGCCGGTTTTGCTGTACGTCGGAAGAAAAACCTTTTGGAATATGCACAATAGTCGTTGCATCATGTTTTAGGGCGATTTCCTTTGAATCAAACAAAGAAGGCAAGACCTTAGCCACGGCAATACTTTCGTTGTCTTCTAGCATATCGATAAAGGTACCGCTCAACGGTCCGTTATCTTCGTCGACAACGATAATTGGCATTTCCACCACCTTCCCTTTTTGGTAAACGTGGCCAATCAGCACACCATATAGAATGGGAGCCCCCACAAAGAGCATCAACAATACTTTATTGTTATAAAAGAGGGCAAATTCCCGTTGTATTAATGCAAGAAACTTTTTCACGATATTATACCTTTTCTTATTCAACATGCAGTACAACCAGCGTTTTCGTCAACAAATCGCTGGCATTGTTTTGGTCTTCCGGAACCACTTTTACCTCAAAGAGCGCCATTTGACTATCAAAGTCAGGATAAGCCGAAGCTATGTTGGCGTAAGAGTTGAGGGCCTTGATGGCCACTACTTTTCCTTGAAGCATTTTATTATCCAGATATGGCGCTACCAAATTGACGGTACTGCCTTTCTTTATCTTCCCGACTTGATTTTCCGGTATGGTAAAACGGAAGTAGGTGGAATGGTGAATCGTTCCATTGACGATGGGATAGCCGGCCATAGCCAGCTCGCCCACCTTAACATTGATAGTTTCTATCTGCATATCTTGTGGTGCGAGGAGGTATTTTTCCTGTGCAGCAACCTTAACTTCCGCAACAGCACCTTTTGCCCGCTCTTTTTGTCCAAGTGCCATGGCTTGCTGTTCAGAACGGGCACCTCTCCTAGCCTCCGCAAGTTCGGCCTGTGCGGCCAAGTATTGATTTTTGGCCCCTTGGTATTTTGCATAGGTCTCATCGTATTTCTGTTGGGAGACCAAGCTGTCTTTCAGGAGATTGTCTAGTCGTTCGATGGATTTCTTTGCAAAGTTATACTGTTCGCCCAATCCATCTGCCTTGGCCTGCAACTGTGTCAACTGTCCGTCGGTGGCACCCTTGACGGCCATGTTATACTGCGCATCGGCTGCTTGCAAAGCACCCATTGCCTGTTCAGCCTTTGCATCTACTTCGGGGATATCCAAGATGGCCAATGTGTCGCCTGCACGAACAAAATCGCCTTCCGAGACTAAAAATTTCTCAATCTTTCCGGGTACTTTTGTGACCACGGTTATTTGTTCGCGTTCCACTTTGCCTTCTATGGGCTTATCTTGCTTTGCATTTGTACAAGAAAGCACGGTGAGCACTACTACCGGTATAAAATATAATTTCTTCATGTTATAATAGGGTTTCTAATAGTTTTCCAGATGTATGCAACAATTCAATCGCGGCTAGGCGCTGTTGCAAAATGTTGCTATAATAGCTCAGGTTTACTTTGTACCAATCGTTTTCGGTGGCCAACAGTTCCGTTACGTCGATCAGTTCAGCCTGATATTGTTTAGAGGCCATTAACAGATTGTTTTCTGCCACTTTAACCTGTTGCTCGCCTACCTTCAATTTTTGATTGCCATTGGTATAGGAGACTCTGTTCTTGTCGAGAAGCAAGGACAGTTTTTCCTGCGTATCAACCCTTTTTGTTTCGTTGATCGCCTGATCCAGCTGCACTTGCCTTACTTTGTTCCGGCGTTCGCCTCCGGCAAAAATGTCCCACTTCACACCTACACCTACCATTAGGCTTGGACTAAGCCTCAAATGATTGGTATGCAGGTTAATGTCGCCCACTACGGGCTTGTCCTTGATGGAAAGACTGGAATCAAAGACCTGTGCGTAATTTGCTGATCCAAATGCAAAAACCAAAGGCAATGCCGCGCCTTTTTCTTTTTTATACAAATAATCGTAGGCTTTTGCCGATGCTTCCAAAGCTTTTAGTTCCGAACGCTTGTCCACATCATTGGGTAGATCAGACATATAAATGGGCGAAAGCACATAGGAAATATTCATCACTTCCTCCATGGACAATCCCGTTTCCTGCTGTATTTTCTTCGCCAGCAATTCCCGACTTCCGGCGAGTTCCACCTTCTTTTCTTCCAACTCGAGCAAGGCTAACTTCAATTTATCGCGGTCATATGGGATGGCAAGGCCATTAGCGATAGCCTTGTTCACCTTTTCCTGCTCTTTCCTCAACCGTTTTTCCGAGTCTGTAATCAGCTTATCCACTTCATCCAACAGCATAAGCTGATCGAAGCTGGCCAAAATTTCTTTAGCCATATTCTCTTTGCTGGCTTCCATCATGTATTGCTGTGCCTTTGATTTTTCCTGTAGGGCTTTCTGTCCATTAGGAATCTGCAAGCCAGAGAAAATCACTTGCCTGACCGACACACCTGCATAGGCTATCTGCGAACTCATGCGGAAGTCTGTATCTCCTTCGAATAAGCCAACATTCAATATGGGTAGTTGTTGCGTAGGCAAATCCAGGTTACCGTGGCTATGCGAATAGCCATAAAGACCGTTCGCAGACACCTGGGGTAATTTCTTTGACCTCACGCCGTCTGCTTCCAGAACGGCCTTATCTACTTCCAATGATTTCACCTTCAAATCTTTATTGGCCTGAAAAGCTGTTCGGATAACTTCTTGGAGTTGCGGATCAACGATCCCTTGAGCAGATAGCTTATCCGTGGGCAGTAAACCTGCCGTCAGCAATAATATCCAAATCAAATTCTTCTTCATCATGTATGTATATTTATGACAAAACAAAGATGCAGTGATTTTGATTCCCTTTTTTTAAGATATCTTAAAAAATATGCCTTGCACAAAAAATGCCGGTATCCTCTTCGAATACCGGCATCTCCTGTTATTGATGTTTTACAGTTAGTGTTGGACGTCTAATTCGTCAACATAGTCTTCATTTTGCACATAGTCAGCCTCCATCAGTTCCGCGTAGTTGACCTTCTTTTTCTTCCCAAATCGACGTGACAAGCCGTCAAATATCGAATAAACGACTGGCACCACAACCAATGTCAGGAACAAAGACGACAATAGCCCCCCAATGATGACAATTGCCAAACCACGGTTCATGTCGGCACCGTCGCCCGTTGCCAAAGCGATAGGGGTCATACCGATGACCATAGCGATCGTGGTCATCAAGATCGGCCGGAAACGTGCATGGTTAGCTGCGATTAGCGCATCATACGTACTGGCTCCCGCATCTTTCTTATGGTTGGCAAAGTCTACCAACAAGATGGCATTCTTGGCAACCAACCCAATCAACATGATAATACCCAAAATGGTAAAGATATTCAGGGTCTGGTTTGCCAAAGCCAAGAACAACAACGCTCCGATGAAAGACAATGGAATGGAGAACAGTACCACAAACGGGGTAACGAAGTTGTCATACAAAGCAACCATCACTAGGTACACCAATAAGATGGAAGCAATCAAGGCCACGCCAAGTGTACCGAAACCTTCTTGCTGATTCTCCATGTTACCGCCCCATTTGTAGGAAACGCCCGGTTTCAGCACCAATGTTTTGTTTTCGATCTGATCTTTGATCACGTTTTCCCACTCGGTAGCAACAGTACCTGTCGGCCTACCGACCACTTGGGCCTGTACCGACACCGAAGGTGATTTGTCACGACGTTCCAACAGGGTTGGTCCCGAAGTAAAGGACACATCGGCAAATTGCTCCAAGCTAATAGATTGTCCCTGCTGGTTGATAAATTTCAGATTCCTCACATCCTCGATCTTTCCTCTACCAAATTCGTCATAGCGGATATTGATATCATATTCGGTATCGCCAGCGCGGAACTTCGTATCTGTGTTACCGGCAAATGCAGTCTGCATCGTCATACCCACAGTTGCTACGTTCAATCCCAGAGAATTCATCTTGTCGCGGTCCACTTTCACACTGATTTCCGGGTTTCCGTCTTCCGAGGTAAGCTTGATTTCTGATGCCCCCGATATGCCCCGTAGGATATCCGCAAATTTACGTGCAGTCTCCAAAGCATCCTCTTGCGAAGAACCAATAACGGTCATCATCAACGGAGCCTGCTCCGCTCCCATCAATCCCATATTGACCGTTTTGATTTTGGCTCCAACCAGTACCTTCTCCATCTCGCGTTTCAAATTAGCCGAATACACTTTGGTAGACATCGTTTTGTTATGTCCATGCTCCAGGATAATGTGTATCTCCGATTTGTATTTGGTACCTGAAACGTTGATCATACCATCGGAGGCCTGACCTACGGTGGTGATCGTACGAACGATCTCTGGTTTTTGCGCTAAATAGTTTTCTGCTTTCTGGGTCATGAAATTCGTCTGCTCCAAAGAAGCATCTTTATTCATCTCGATTTGCAGGTAAAACTCGCCCTTATCGTTGCCCGGGAAAAAGTCGCTACCGATATACCCTTTTCCAACCAGCATAAACGATGCGATAAACAGCACCAAGGATATTAACAAAGTGATCACTTTATGCCAACGGCTACTTAACGACCATTTCAAGATGCCGGATATCCAGTGTGTCAATCGGGTTAGTCCTGCTTCGAAACCAAGTAAGATCCGTCCAAAGAAAGAGTGTTTGTTGATATGCGAAAGTTTACCCATTCGGGAGTACAACCAAGGCACTACGGTAAAGGAAACTAAGAAAGACAACAACGTAGAAACCATTACGGTTACACAGAACTGGCGCAGGATATCTGACACGAAGCCCGACGACATCGCTATGGGCAGGAACACCACCACAATTACCAGAGTAATCGCCGATACGGTAAAACCAATCTCCTTTGCTCCATCGTAGGATGCACGTACCTTATTCTTGCCCATTTCCATATGCCGGTGAATATTCTCGATAACCACGATGGCGTCATCCACCAAGATACCCACAACGAGCGAAAGTCCGAGCAATGACATAAGGTTAAGCGTATACCCCAAGGCATACAGGGCGATGAACGTTGCAATCAACGACAATGGAATCGCGACGACAGCAATAAAGGCGTCACGCACGCTATGTAGGAAGAACAACATGATAAAGGCTACCAGCACAATCGCCAACATCAAGTCAAAGATAACGTTATTGGCTGCCCGGAGTGTATAATCGGTAGTATCGTTCGCAATCACGATCTGCACCCCCTGACCTTCATAATCTTTTTGCACGACATCGATCATGCCTTTAACCAATTCTGACACCGCTACCGCATTGGCATCCGATTGCTTGAACACCTGCATCAATATGGTATTCTTACGGTCGATACGCGATATCTTTTCGATATCCTTAATACCGTCCTGTACGTCGGCCACGTCGCTTAAGCGAACCATGACACCTGTCGGTGTGGTAATCGGCAGATTCCGCAATTCATCTAAAGAGTTAAATTTACCCGAAAGACGGAGGGTTGTTTGGTTATCCCGCGTACGTACGTTTCCCGTAGGGAAATCCAGATTGGATGCTGCAATGGTCTGCTGAATCTGTGAAATGGAAAGGCCGTAACCTTGCAACTTGTCTGGATTCACACTCACCTGAATCTCGCGTTCTTCACCGCCAACCATATCAACCTTTGCTACACCATCAAGACGCGAAAATACAGGCTGGATTTTCTGATCTAGCAAATCATACAAATCTCTTTCTGACAAATTCGATGTAACCGAAAGATTTATAATCGGCACATCATCCAAGGAAAACTTCGACAAGGCAGGTGTTTCTACATCATCAGGGAGTTCATTGACCACGGCATTGATCTTCCGTTGGGCGTCTGTGAGCAAGAAGTTAACGTCTGCCCCAGTATTGAGCTGAATCATGACTACCGAAACGGATTCCATGGATTTCGACTCAATTTTTTTTACGTTTTCCAAGGAGGCTACCGCATCCTCTATTACTTTGGTCACAGATGTCTCTACCTCGGATGGCGCTGCCCCCGGATAAATCGTCTGTACGGTAATTACATTCACTTCAAATTTGGGTACAAGTTCATATCCCATCTGGGAATAAGAAAATATACCACCAAGTGTAAGTATAATAAA
>JBEBRE010000118.1:0-9156 GCA_040394995.1 Sphingobacterium wenxiniae | reverse complement strand
CTCATGTCTAAATTAATCCTCCATTATCTTTACCCCATTACCCTCAGGTGTCATTCTCCTGAGAAGCTACGATTTCAGCTCCCAGAAAATGAGCTTAATCCATAATCCATGGCCAAAGCGTAAATCTTACAAGACTTTCCCAAAATAGTATAACGGTCAAATCGCTTTTTATGTCCAATTTTGTAAAGATGAATAAAACACAAGATTATGGCAGCGACAGATTATAAAACAGTATACCTTCCGTTGGAAAATGTGGAGAGCGAACACTGTGCGATGATTGTGGACAAAGGTCTTGGAAAGGTTTCGGGAATAGAAAGCCACAAAGTGGAGCTCAACAACCGTAGGGCGAAGATTACGGTAGACGATAAGGAAACCGTTGCGCAAGCCGTGAAAGCCATTAAAGATTTAGGTTATGGCGTGACCACGGTGAAGCAATCCTTTCCGGTGCTGAACATGACCTGTGCGGGGTGTGCTGTGAGCGCAGAAAGCACTGTGCAGGCGACGGAAGGAGTATTGCATGCATCGGTCAATTTTGCCAATGCTACATTAACGGTAGAATACCTGCCCAATATGACAAATCCGTTGGCTTTGCAAAAAGCGGTGCAAGCAGTAGGCTATGATTTATTGATTACGGATGAAAGTACCCGACAGGAAACATTAGAAGCCATTCATGCACAGAAATTCAAGGCATTGAAACAGAAAACCGTTTGGGCAATTATCCTGTCGATTCCAGTTGTGGTGATTGGGATGTTTTTTATGGATATGCCCTATGGCAACGAAATCATGTGGGCATTTACCACGCCTGTGCTGCTGTGGTTGGGTAGGGACTTTTTTATCAATGCTTGGAAGCAGGCCAAACATCGTTCGGCCAACATGGATACATTGGTGGCTTTGAGTACCGGAATAGCTTATGTTTTCAGTGTATTCAATATGTTGTTCCCCGATTTTTGGCATGCAAGGGGGTTACATGCCCATGTCTATTTTGAAGCAGCTTCAGTGATTGTTGCCTTTATCCTTTTAGGAAAACTCTTGGAAGAGCGGGCAAAAGGCAACACCTCCGCTGCGATTAAAAAACTAATGGGTCTGCAACCCAAAACTGTAACTGTGGTGATGGCAGACGGTATGGAAAAACAAGTGGACATCGAAGATGTTCAGATGGACGATATCGTCTTGGTGAAACCCGGCGAGAAAATTGCTGTGGATGGCATGGTTACCTCAGGGAGTTCATATGTGGATGAGAGCATGCTGAGTGGCGAACCTGTACCGGTGCTCAAAGTGGTAAACGAAAAAGTATTTGCAGGTACCATCAATCAAAAAGGAAGCTTTCAATTCAAGGCGGTAAAAGTCGGAAAAGAAACCATGCTCGCCCATATCATCAAAATGGTGCAGGATGCGCAGGGCAGCAAAGCCCCTGTGCAGAAATTAGTAGACAAAATTGCCGGAATCTTTGTTCCGGTAGTTTTGGGTATTGCTGTTTTGACTTTTGTGCTATGGCTTGTGTTGGGAGGTGACGAAGGTTTGGTGCATGGCCTGTTGGCAGCGGTTACCGTATTGGTTATAGCGTGTCCATGTGCATTAGGGTTGGCTACGCCTACAGCCATTATGGTTGGCGTGGGCAAAGGGGCGGAAAACGGTATTTTGATTAAAGATGCAGAAAGCCTTGAATTGGCAAAAAAAGTGAATGCAATGATATTGGACAAAACCGGGACGATTACCGAAGGCAGACCGGAAGTGACGGGCATACAATGGTTACATGGCGTAGACACGAGCGCTCAGATACTCTGCAGCATGGAAAAACAATCCGAACATCCGTTGGCCGAAGCTGTCGTTAAGTACTTGGAGGGGGCGCAATCAGTTTCCTTATCATCTTTTGAGAGTGTTACAGGCAAAGGAGCTAAAGCAATTTACGAGAGCGAGATATACTTTGTCGGCAATAAAAAGCTTCTTGCCGAACATAATATTGCCATTGCGGATGAATTGCAACAACAGGGCAATGAATGGGGCAAACAATCCAAGACGGTCATCTGGTTTGCAGATAGCCGGCAGGCATTGGCTGTACTTGCCATTTCTGATAAAATTAAAAAAACCTCTGTCGAAGCCATCCGACGAATGCAGGAAATGGGTATCGATCTATATATGCTCACCGGGGACAACGAAGCAACGGCCAAAGCTATTGCCGAACAAACGGGCATAGGCCATTACAAGGCAGAAGTGTTACCACAGCATAAAGCCGATTTTGTAAAAGAATTGCAAGAACAAGGCAAGGTGGTTGCCATGGTAGGCGATGGCATCAACGATAGCACAGCGCTGGCTACGGCAGACGTCAGCATTGCCATGGGTAAAGGAAGCGATATCGCCATGGATGTAGCCAAAATGACCATTATCTCTTCCGATTTGACCAAGATACCACAAGCGATAAGGTTATCCAAGCAAACGGTGGCGACCATTAAGCAAAACCTGTTTTGGGCATTTATTTATAACCTTATCGGTATCCCTATTGCGGCGGGTATTCTATATCCGGTCAATGGTTTTTTGCTTAATCCTATGATTGCCGGAGCAGCCATGGCACTCAGCAGTGTCAGTGTGGTAAGCAACAGTTTACGTCTGAAATGGAAGAAATGATAGCCAGTGAAAAAAGCGCAATCGAGTGTGTTGGTGTAGCCATTTGTTTTTCTGGAGAATGATTATACTTTTGTAGACATACCTTTCTTCATAAAGATATGTCTATGCACAAAATATCCCTAAAAACAGGTTCTATGCTAAGCTTTCTGATATTGTTTTGCGGGTGGAGCGCTTATGCGCAGTCTCCCATTGCGAAGCATATTGAAGGTTTCCGATACGGTACAGCATCTGCCCCGACAGGCAAAGAATGGGAATCTCCCGGCGATTTGTCACTCAACAAGGAATTGCCCCATGCCTATTTCTTTTCTTTTCAAAATGCTGAACAGGCCAGAAAAGTGCTGCCCGAGAACAGCGATTATTGGGTTTCGCTCAATGGTACATGGAAATTTCACTGGGTGAAAACACCTGAAGAGCGTCCAAAGGATTTTTTTGATCCCAAAAAAGATGTGTCGAGCTGGGATGACGTTCCCGTGCCGATGAACTGGAATATTTTGGGGATACAAAAAGATGGCTCTTTAAAATACGGTGTGCCGATCTATGTCAACCAACAGGTGATATTTCAACACCAGGTAAAGGTAGACGATTGGCGAGGAGGTGTTATGCGTACACCACGGGAAGATTGGACAACGTACATCTATCGAAACGAAGTAGGTTCTTATCGGCGGGATTTTACGTTGCCGGGCAGTTGGGATGGACGTGAAATCTTCATCAATTTTGATGGAGTAGATTCCTTTTTCTATCTATGGATCAACGGACGTTATGTCGGTTTTTCCAAAAATTCCCGTAATACAGCCTCTTTTAATATTACGCCGTATCTGAACAGAAAGGGTAATAACACAGTGGCAGTAGAAGTCTACCGCAATTCAGATGCTTCCTTTTTGGAAGCACAGGATATGTTTCGTCTGCCGGGTATTTTCCGAACAGTATCGCTGACTTCTAAGCCCAAAGTACATATCCGGGATTTGGTGGCCTTGCCAGATTTGACGGCAGACCATAAAACGGGTTCGTTGAAAATCACGGCCGATGTGCGCAATATGGATAAGAAGGAAGCGAAAGGCTATCAAATCAACTATACGCTATATGCTAATACGTTATACAGTGATGAAAACAAACCTGTAGAAAATATAAAAGTGATAACTCAATCGAGCACCAAACCGGCGATTAGAGCAGGCGAATCGTTGGTTATGGAAGCTAGTTTGCAGATTGATGCCCCTAAGTTATGGTCGGCGGAGCAACCTTATCGCTATACATTGGTTGCCGAGCTGAAAGATGCCCACAACAAGACGGTGGAAACCTCTTCGGTCATCGTTGGGTTTCGAAAGGTGGAAATTAAGGATACCAAGGCCGAAGATGATGAATTTGGGTTAGCAGGACGTTACTATTATATCAATGGCAAAACGGTTAAGTTAAAAGGCGTCAACCGCCATGAGACGGACCCGGAGAAAGGTAAAGTGCTGTCACGCGAGCAGATGGAAGAAGAAGTAATGTTGATGAAACGTGCGAACATTAACCATGTGCGCAATGCACATTATCCAGACGATCCGTACTGGTATTATCTCTGTAATAAATATGGCATTTATCTCGAAGACGAGGCCAATATCGAAAGCCATCAATATTATTACGGTGAGGCCTCCCTTTCCCATCCCGAGGAATGGAAAAATGCCCATGTGGCCCGTAACCTCGAAATGGTGCATGCCCATGTCAACCATCCGGCTATTGTCATTTGGTCCTTAGGAAATGAAGCTGGTCCGGGGCAAAACTTTGTTGCCGCCTATGAAGCGATAAAAAAGGCTGATGTCTCCCGCCCGGTGCAATACGAACGCAACAACAATATTGTAGATATGGGATCCAACCAATATCCTTCTATCAGTTGGGTGCAAGGTGCCGTAAAAGGTACTTACAAATTAAAATACCCGTTTCATATTTCTGAATATGCACACTCTATGGGAAATGCAGCTGGTAATTTGATCGATTATTGGGAGGCCATTGAGTCCACCAATTTCTTTATGGGAGGCGCCATATGGGATTGGAAAGACCAGGCCATGTACTACTATGATAAGCATACAGGAGAACGTTTCTTTGCTTACGGAGGTGATTTTGGCGATAAACCCAATGACGGAACTTTTGTCAATAACGGGCTTATTTTTGCGGATATGAAACCAAAGCCGCAATACTACGAGGTGAAGAAAGTTTACCAAAATGTAGGTGTAAAAGCGGTGGATATGCGTCAAGGCAAAATAGAGATTTTTAACAAGAACTATTTTACGGATTTGTCAGACTATCGGATAGAATGGGCATTGTATGAAAACGGTGTTGAAGTAGAAAGAAGCACTGTGCTGCCTGTCGGGAACAATACAATGCGGCCAAGGCAAAGACAAGAATATACACTTTCGTATGCATTTGATACACTGAAACCACAATCCGAATATTTTGTAAAGATTCAATTTGTGCTTGGGGTGGATAAGCCATGGGCGAATCGGGGCTTTGTGCAGATGGAAGAGCAGCTGCTGGTGAAGGAAGCTGTTGACAGACCGTCTATAGCGGCAGTTGCTACTGGAAATAATCTATCCCTACGTGAGGAAGGCGACTTGCAGATCATAAAAGGAGAGGGCTTTATCGTCAAATTTGACAAAAAAACGGGTGCGATATACAACCTTGCCTATGGCCAAGATCAACTCATCCGTGACGGGGAAGGCCCGAAACTGGATGCGTTGCGTGCACCTGTCGATAACGATAATTGGGCATACAAGCAGTGGTTTGCAAAAGGTTTGCACAATCTAAAGCACAAAGTGATTTCCCATGTGGCCTATACCCAACCGGATGGGACTATCGTACTTTCGTTTGTGGTGGAATCGCAGGCACCGAATGGTGCGGCATTGAATGGCGGCACTTCAGGAACATATACTTTAGTGGAGCATACGGATAAGCCATTTGGCCCGGAAGATTTCAAGTTTACCAGTAATCAAATCTGGACGGTGTATAAAGACGGTTCTATCGAATTACAAGCCAGTATTACGTCCAATGATGCAACTTTTGCTTTGGCACGATTAGGCTATGCTTTTCAACTACCGGAACGCTACAGCAATTACACGTACTACGGTAGAGGGCCGATTAACAACTATGCAGACCGTAAAACAGCACAATTTATCGAATTGCACAAAAGTACAGTTGCAGATCAGTTTGTGCCGTGGCCCAATCCGCAAAGTATGAGCAATAATGAGGATGTGCGCTGGGCGGCATTGACCGATAAGGCGGGTAATGGTGCTGTTTTTATTGCAAAAAAACATTTGTCCACCTCTGTTTTGCCATGGAACGAAATGGAATTGACGTTGGCACCGCATCCGCACCAACTTCCGAAGAGTTCGGGTACGCATATACATTTAGACGCTGCTGTTACCGGATTGGGAGGCAATAGTTGCGGTCAAGGCCCGCCATTGGAAAAGGACCGCGTGAAGGCCGGCCCTACAACTACGGGATTTATCATTCGTCCAGTACAAGCAAATGATTTTTCAACAAAGGCTCAAGTGGCGACAGGTGGCTACTCGCCACTGACGGTGTCGCGAAGCAAAAACGGCGAAGTAAATATAGGGAGTGATAACGCAAATGCGACCATATATTACCAAGTAGGCCATGCGCAACCACAGCTTTATCAACAGCCGTTCAACTTACGCAATGGTGGAGTGGTTCGGGCGTGGTATAAAGATAACGAGCGCCTAAGTGCTTCTTACGAATTCGCAAAAATAGAGTCTGTACCCATGGAAGTGGTTTTTGCTTCCAGCGAAGAATCGGGTGGTGAAAAGGCCGCTAATTTGGTGGATGGCGATCCTTCCACCATATGGCATACCATGTACTCGGTCACCGTGGCACAATATCCGCATTGGGTAGATTTCGATATGGGAGAGGGCAAGAATGTTAAAGGTTTTGCCTATTTACCTCGTCAAGATGGCGGTTCAAACGGCAATATTAAAGGATATAAAATACAGATTAGTATGGACGGTAGCAATTGGGGTGATACAGTTGTGGAAGGCGAATTTGAACGCGGTTCAAAAGAACAGATTGTCAGGTTAAAGAATCCCGTGAAAGGGCGCTATATCCGTTTTACGGCATTGAGCTCACAAAATGGGCAGGATTTCGCCTCCGGTGCTTCGTTTACCGTCTTGGCAGATTGATTTTTTGTATAGCATAAATGTTAAGGGCGGGTTTAAACCCGCCCTTAACATTTATGCTATTGCCAACTGAAAACCAATAAGCTTTTGGATGCTCTGCAGGTTGGATTTCTCTTCTTCACTGCAAAACGAAAAGGCAATGCCTCCTTTTCCGGCTCGACCTGTCCGACCGATGCGGTGCACGTAGGTTTCCGAGTCGTTGGGAAGATCGTAGTTGATGACATGGGGCAGATCCTGTATGTCAATACCTCTTGCTGCAATATCCGTAGCAATCAATAGCCGGATACCGCCGTTTTTAAAATCATTGAGCGCTTTTTGCCGTGCATTTTGGCTTTTATTCCCATGGATGCAAGCAACCTTTATACCGTTTTTTAAGAGCTTTTTAGCGAGTTTGTCCGCGCCATGTTTGGTACGGGTAAATACCAAAGACTGTTGGATATTGTAATCTTTCAAAACCCTTAATAGTAACTCTGTCTTTTCTTTCTTCTCTATGAAATAAACGGACTGCGATACCGATTCGGCAGCTGACGATACAGGCGAAACATTGATTTCAACAGGATTATGTAATATGGTGTTTGCAAATTTTCGGATGGCCGGAGGCATGGTGGCTGAGAAAAACAGTGTTTGTCTTTTTTGCGGTATGCTTTTCAGTATCTTTTTGATATCGTGAATGAATCCCATGTCGAGCATGTTATCCGCTTCATCCAGCACCAAATATTGAATATTTTTTAAAATGACATGCCCCTGATTCAACAAGTCCAATAATCTCCCCGGTGTGGCGATAATTACGTCCACGCCATTTTTAAGTTGTTGCACTTGGGGAACTTGTGAAACACCGCCGAATATCACGGCATGTTTAATAGGTAGGTATTTGGCGTATTGTTCAAAATTTTCGCCGATCTGTATGCCTAACTCTCTTGTTGGGGCGATGATCAACGCGCTGGGAATGCGTTTAGCTTGCCCTTTGGTTGTCGTGGACAGTGCTTGCAAAATCGGAATGGAGAAGGCAGCTGTCTTTCCGGTACCCGTCTGCGCACAGCCGATGATATCCCTGCCATTTAAGATGACGGGGATGGATTGTTGTTGTATTTCCGTGGCATTGGTATATCCCGCTTCGGATACTGCTTTTAATATAGGATCTATTAATCCCAAATGGTTAAAAATCATGATGTTTTTTTGGAGTCCTTTAGAATGGTTTTTATCAAATGTTCTATAGGTGCTTTATTGAAAAAAAATTGGTGATATTAGAAACATCGCCAATGATGAATAAAAGTTTATGCATAAGGTAAAACCCTGCGGGTTTTATCTAGACATGAGTTGAATGACTTTGACATGTGAGCGAAAGGCCTGCCAAAATGTTTGAAATTCAACATATTTAATGTTGTATTCACGACATGTTTCCTGCACAATGGCGTTGATTGCCGGATAATGCACGTGGCTGATCTTCGGAAAAAGATGGTGTTCCACCTGGAAATTCAGGCCGCCCAATAGCCAAGTCAGCACCTTGCTTCTTGTGGCAAAATTAGCCGTCGACTGCAATTGATGGATCATCCACTCGTCTTCTACCTTGGAGGCATCCACAGTCTTGAATTCTGTTTCGCCGACTACGTGCGCCAGCTGGAATACCGTAGCTAAGCACAGGCCACACACAACACCCGTTATCAATAATCCGACCAATGTAGGTAACCATCCGACGAATATAATGGGTATAACGACAAATAGCGTAAAATGTAATAGCTTACTAATCCAGAAGATGACTTTTTCGCGCAATGGAAAATGAAAGGTTTCGGTTTTTCTACCCATTCTTTGCTTGAAATACTTTTCGTAATCTTGGTAGAAAATCCAAGCCAAATATGATATGCCATACAGCACGACAAAATAGACGTGTTGGTAGCGATGATGCTTTTTGAGTTGCTGATCGTGGTGAATCCGCATAAACTTTACTTCGATGTCGTGGTCTTCGCCATCGATATTAGTATAAGTGTGGTGGGCAATGTTATGTTTTAGTTTCCAAAAATAGATGTTTCCGCCCAATAGGTTTAGCGTATAAGAAAGAAGAGTATTCAACTTCTTATTGTCGGAGAATGAATTGTGGCCTGCATCGTGCATAATGTTGAATCCAATGGCTGCCAGATTGACGCCGAAAATGGCGCATAAGAAAGTGCTGATTATCCAATGGGGCTGCACAAATACCAGAATGCTGTAGCTCAGGGCAAAGGCAAGCAATAAGATGGATGCCTTTATGAATATGCGGCCGTCACCGGTCTTGTTTTTGGATGCTTTGGAAAAATAGTCGTTGGTTTTTAGCTTGAGTGCTTTGGAGAACAATGTGTTAACATTGTTGAATTTAATAGTTGATTTCATTTAT
>JBEBRE010000117.1:0-9267 GCA_040394995.1 Sphingobacterium wenxiniae | reverse complement strand
GCATCTCCCCAAGCGCTCACAGATGCCTCGGGCAACAAAGCATAGAGTGATTGGGAAAAAACAAAGGATAGTGCGGCAATGGTCGCAGAGCGCATCACCACCAGGTTTGCCCATCCGTATAGAAAAGCAAAGAAACGGCCATAAATCTTGCGGAAATACACATATTCACCTCCAGAACCGGGCATCATCGCGGCCAATTCGGCCGTACATAATGCGCCGATCATACTCAGTAATCCGGCCACCAGCCAGCATAACAATATCAGGGTTCCGTCATGTAGGCTGTCTGCCATAGGCACCACTTTCTTAAATACCCCTGAACCGATAACAGCGCTAATCATTAATAGTACCGCTGCAGATCCACTGACTGTACGTTGTAAGGTTGTTTTAGTTTCCATCAGTTCATTTTTTGTATACCCAGGCCTGCTGTTTCTGGCAAGCGCATGTATCCATTCTGTAAAATAAATCCACCTTTCACGAAATCTTCAGCCAAGTCCAGACTACCGTCCAAATCAATGTAGCGGGTATGTTGGCAGGAAAACGCCACATGCAGCGCTGCGGTAATGCTGGCGGTGCTCTCGTCATTGCATCCCCAAAACAACGTAATATCGGCTTGTTTTGCTACGGTGGCAATCTCCAAGGCTCCCCGTATCCCGCCACATTTCATTAATTTGATGTTAAAGATGCCATAAGGAGCACCATGACAGAGGGCAACCGCTGAAGATGTGTTTTTCAATGATTCATCCGCTGCCAGATGTAGCCTTATGGACTGGGGCAATGCGCGTATCGCATCTTCATTTCCCGGTGGCAGGGGCTGCTCCACCAATTCGAGGTTTAGTCCGCGGGTAGCATCCATAAACGAAATCAAACTCTCCAAATCATAGCCAGTATTGGCATCCACACGGATACCAAAGTGATCTCCAAACCTTTCACGCAACTTGACCATTCGCTCTATATCTTCTGATATATCTATTCCGGTTTTCACTTTGAGCACCCGGAACCCACGCTCACGGTATTCCTGCGCTTCTTCCAACGTTTCGGATACGCCTTTGATGCCGATCGTAACCGATGTGGGAAGTTGCAGATGTCGCCTCCCATAAAAGTCAACCACCGGAATATCAATCCATTTGCAGAACGCGTCGTGCAACGCCAGGTCTATTGCGGCCTGCGTGCCTGGTTGCGTGGGGAAAATCCGGCGTGCTTCATCGATAATACCCAGAAACATGCGGATATCCCTGCCGACCAATAATCCGTCAGCACTATTTTCCAAATTAGCAAGTGTGTTGTCTGCGCTTTCGCCTACGACATCCACATCCGTACTAGAGGAACCGATACCCACCACACCATTGGACAGATATACTTCAAAAAAAACAATTTCTACGGCCGAAATAGTACTCCGGGCGATCGTATAGGGCCGCCTTAGCGGCAAGGACTGCTTATAGCATCTAAAGGCTGTTATATTCATTTTTCTTCTGTGCAATGATGTTTTTTAACAAAGGAATTATTCCCGCGCAACCTTCCTGTAATGGCAAAAAGACCGGAATGCCCAGTTCCTCCGCCAATGCCTCCTTGAAGGCATAAGCTTCTGTGTTGACACAATGTTCCGTATTTAGCGCCACGGCGATGACTTTTGAGCCGTAACGGGCAATTAAATCGATTTCGGACGCTAATGAAGGAATCTCACCCCACTCGGGCGTATGCTCATAATATGTCCGCTTTGGAGCATGTATCAGGATCACATGTTTGGCCTGTCCTGAAACTAAAAACTCAGCACCGCCCGGACCGCTGGGGTTCCGTAGCGCCGACTGTCCCTCTAGTAGGATAATGTCCGGTTCGGTTTCCGCGGCACAGCTTAGGATTGCCTGTTCAAGTTCTCCGGACACGAAGTCGTTCAGCGTGGAATCAAAGATAAAACCGTAGTCGCCTCCCTGTAGCCAACCTGTTTGTCCGGTGTAGATCATCGATATATCGAGCCCGGCCTGCTTTCCTTCATGCAGGATGAAACGGGTGGTTGTACGCTTGCCCAATGCGCAATCCGTGCCCATTACGGCAACAACCGGGATGGAAAGTTTTAGGATTTCCCCTGTCCAGAATTTTAGGTCTTTAAATTTTTTAGGTTTACGAATGTCGATCAGCTGGGCGCCATTATCCGTAGCCATTGTCACGATATCCGCATGTTCTGATAGGTAATCATGCAGGCCGTTAACGACAGATATACCCTTGCTCACTGCATAACGGATATCCTCCAGCATCGATTCTGGGAAATATCCTCCCATTGTGGCGACACCCACAATGCAATACGCCGGTTGCAATGCAACTCCCTGGATGATATCTTTCACAATGGGAATTCCTCGGTTTTTTCCATCCAGTACTTCACCGGCATCCTTTCCCTCATGTGCGACATCTACCACACCTATAATGTCAAACCTGCCACTTTCACGAATAAGCCCGTGAGCTGTTTTGGCATCGCCGGTGCTTAACATGCCACCGGTTAATATGATTGCTTTTTCCATTTTATTTCTTTAGGTTGTTTCTCCAGAGAGTCGACCAAAGGCTGATCGATCTTGATCTTCTATTGTACCCGATGATGCGTTTCATTGGGTATAGGCGTCAATGACGCTTCGTTAGATATTAATTTAAATTATTTTTTAGGATGCCAATTCCGGGGCGATCTGGTAATTTGCAAATGCCATTTTCCACGACCATGCCGTCATATATGTCATTTGCTATCAATAACGCACCGTCCAAATCAGCCCAATCCACTAAAGGCGCCAATTGTGCGGCCGCAGAAATAGCACAGGAAGTTTCGGTCATGCAACCCAACATCACTTTCATGTCTAATGCACGCGCCAATTCCGCCATTTTTTTCGCTTCACGCATACCCGTGCATTTCATCAATTTGATGTTGATACCTGTATATACACCTTGCAATTTCACAATATCTGTATAACGCTGACACCCTTCGTCGGCGATGGTCGGAATAGGGGAATGCTCCGTAAGCCAGGCCATATCGTCGATTTGCTCTTTAGGCATGGGCTGTTCGAGGAAGACGACGTTCCGTTCGGCCAACCAGTGCGTCATTTCCAAGGCTTCTTCTTTGTTTTTCCAACCTTGGTTGATGTCTGCACATAACGGTACGTCGGTAATAGAACGAATCGTGTCAATCATCATTTTATCGGTTTCTAAGCCGAGTTTTACTTTCAGTATTTTGAATTGATCTGCCTCGGCTGTCTTTTTTCGTACGATTTCTTCCGTGTCTATACCAATGGTATAAGAAGTTGGCGGAATTAAATCAGGATTCAATCCCCATATTTTATAAAAGGGTTGTCCCATCAGTTTACCTAATAGATCGTGCAGGGCAATATCCACACAAGCTTTTGCCGCGGTATTCTTTTCTTGTACCCGATCAATATATTGTAGGATATCTTCTGTCTCAAAAGGAGAATTAAAGATGGATAAGTCAATCTTGTTCAGAAAGTTAATGACGCTTTCTTGTGATTCGCCCAAATAGGGGGGCATACTGGCTTCGCCATAACCTACAATGCCTTCATACTCTAATTCTGTCAACACCACGGGAGTCGTGGTGCGGCTAAAAGATGCTACCGTAAAGGTGTAGCGCATTTCCAAGGTGAAGGGTTTGAAACGTAGGGTGAATTTACCCATTTTTTTCGTTGTCCAATCTTGCGTGTGTATAGACATAGTTAGGGATTAAGAATTGATGGTTTTAGATAAGGTTTTATTTTTTACTGTAATAGTTGTTTTCTTCTATTTTTTGGATGGCTGGATCGTTGGTACCGATATAACGACGTGCCGCGACGACGGTTCGAGTCTGAAAATCGTCATAGTTTGGCGCATCTTTAAGCATGCTATTGATCCGCACAGTTCCGGCCGCGTGTATGAATTCACCATTGCCAATGTAGAGGGCTACGTGCGTGACCCGTGCTTTGGGATTGCTATTTTTGCCGGCAGCAAAGAACAAAAGGTCTGCTGGTCTTAGATTCTGTAATGCTTTCTGCGAATCGAAATTTCCGTCTGCGTCCAAAATGTCAACCCTATCTCCGTGAAGAACCTGTTGCGATGCATCACGGGGAATAATATACCCATTCATAAAGAAAGAGGTTTTGGTAAAACCGCTGCAATCTACGCCTTTAACGGAGGTTCCACCCCATAAATAAGGTAGTCCCATCATGGATTTCGCACTTTTCAAGATATTATTGGCATTGGCCTGTCGACTATTTAACCATTCGTCGAAACTTATCGCCTGCACCTTTGGCACATAGGCAATTCTCTTGTCCGGATAAGATACCTGATAAAAGCCCTTTTCTTCACCGGCTACGGATAGCATATTGCCGTACACTAAATCTGATATCCGTTGGCTTTTTGCATCAGGTTGTGAATAGGATCGACCAAACTCATCAATATAAATCAATTTTTTACTGTTTTTCCAGGTATCAAGGTCTCTTTTGTCCATTGCCACCAAGGAGGATGTGGGTATCCATGCAATGTAACCTTCTGGGGTACGCACACGGTAATCACCACCGGCTTTTTGCAAAATGTCCACTTGCGTTCCCAATAAGAGTTGTGTGGCCATTTCTGCCGCATGGCTGGGGCTTGTCCGCAGGTTGGCTACCGATAGATTGATGATTCCGTATGGCTTGTCGCCCACCGATTCGTCGGGTAGTAATTTGACGTCAATTTTTCCATTGATATGGACCAGTTCTGCTTGTAGATTTTGTGCGGCTTGTTTCTCTGTCGTTTGTACGATGTAGGAATTTGAGGTGACGTCTGCGTTCGCTATTTCAACTAATTTCGTGCGTTTGTCAGGGGCGTATGCCTGCTTTGTGGCGTCGACGATTTGTTTTACTTGAAAATAAACAGCCGAATCGACTTGCGCATGCGCGAGATGGAAAGTTGCGAATAAAAGGGCTATACAAGCGGTTTTTTTCATGTGATTAGTTATCATTATTTAGCATTCGAAGAAATTGATACGTCAAATATAATAAAAAAGTGTAATAATGCGTGTTTTGTTTTGTTTCTTTTACAATTGCGTATAAATATGCATATTGGAGTTTTATTTCTGTATTTTCTATCGCTACATACTTTTTTGTAATATTGTATTCATTAAAATTCATATAGGAATGAGTTCGAGAAGAAAGTTTATTCAGCAATCGTTAGTTGGTGCTGTGTCGCTAGGCGCATTTTCAGAGATGGTTTCTGCCAAATCCATTTCCAAGGTGACCAAACCCATCGTTATTTCCACATGGGATTTTGGTGTGGCAGCTAATCAGGTAGCTTGGGAAGTGTTGAAACAGAATGGTAGGGCGCTGGACGCCGTAGAGCAGGGTGTAAAGGTGGCAGAAGCTGATTTATCAAATCCCACGGTGGGGAAGGGCGGTTATCCTGATCGCGACGGACATGTTACGCTAGACGCTTGTATTATGGATGAGTTGGGCAATTGCGGTTCGGTGGCTGCCCTAGAACACATCGCGCATCCCATCTCGGTAGCAAGGTTGGTGATGGAGAAAACGCCACACGTGATGTTGGTGGGAGAGGGAGCTTTACAGTTTGCATTGGAACAGGGCTTTGAAAAGGAAAATCTACTTATTCCATCTTCCGAAAAAGCCTGGCAGGAATGGCTAAAGGAAAAAAAATATAAGCCCATCATCAATATTGAGAACAAGTCCTTTAATACCGAGCGTTTACCCGGAAACCAATATAACCACGATACCATCGGCATGTTGGCGCTAGATGCCCACGGCAACCTATCGGGCGCCTGCACCACCAGTGGCATGGCGTTTAAGATGCGGGGTAGGGTGGGCGATAGCCCTATTATCGGTGCGGGATTGTACGTGGACAACGAAATTGGGGGTGCGACATCCACTGGTGTTGGGGAAGAGGTGATACGGACTGTTGGCAGTTTTCTGGTGGTGGAATTAATGAGGCAGGGTTATTCGCCAGAAGACGCCTGCCGCGAAGCAGTGGAACGCATCATCAAGAAAAAGCCTGAAACGGCAAAGGAAATCCAGGTAGGTTTCCTCGCCCTTAACAAGAAAGGTGAATACGGCTCCTATGCTTTACAAAGTGGATTTACGTATGCCGTGTGTAGCCAGCAAAAACAAGACTTGATTATTAAAGGCGAGCATGTTTTTTAGAAAATTTCCTTTTGACTGTATTGTATAGATAATTAATACAGAACCCGTTGTGCATTATGTGCATTTCTTTGTCATTCCGACGAAGGAGGAATCTATATAGATGTCTCGCAAGCTCGACAACTTGTCTCGACTTTGGCGAGATGACAAATAACGCGTGTGGCAATGTTACCAGCTCTTTTTGTCATTACGATAGGAGGAAGGGCTCATCGAAGATAATCTAATGAGCATACATGAACAGATGCTTGACTGTCAGGTAGGCTTCCTATTCCCGAAAGTTTTCGGGACAGGCTGTGAGCATGACAATAGAGCGGTTTTTATTTGACAATGCACAACGGGTTACAGAATTTGGTTGCACAGGGTAGATTCTTGTCACGAGCATAGGAAGATGTTTCTCTTTTTTACATCGTCTTAGGTAGATTCGTCTTTTGTATTATACTCGTTAAATATGTCGGTAAATAATTCTTTTTCCCGATCTCCAATTGTTTGGTCGAATAATAGTGTTATTTCGTAATCGATCAGCCTACCGCTAATGGAGGAAGCAATATTGTTTATATGTTCCTTAAGTGCTTCCTTGGGATCCGTTGCCCTGCTGTCTGAGCTTTTTTGGGTAGAAATCGTTGCACTGTCTGCATACTGCTCTTTTAACGACCAATATAATTTTTTGTATGTCGACCGAAAAAAGGAAGTGGCGTCGATATCAATCATGTTTTTCATACTTTTTTCTTTTTATCATATTGCTATATATAGAACCGCTACTCCCGAATATAGTTTTAAAGAAGATGAATTAAGTCTATATTCTTAACACGTATATACGCGTATCGTTGGAGAAAATACCCATTTTGCTTCTTTTTGCAACGATAGAAAACGTCAACCGTTCTTCCACAAAGGAACGTCCTCTTTCCAACCGTTGTCAGCATGAACGACTTAGTGGCAGGGACATTTTTAGCGTACAAGAACATAATTAAACATACATTAATGCTATGAAAAAAATTACTATGTGGTGTTTGACTATACTGGGTATGGTCGCACTGTTGCCCGCCGGCTTATCCGCACAAGAAGGTGAGATGGATCAAAAGTTTGTTGATATGGCCATCAATTCGAATCGATTTGAGATCGCAATAGGGGGTCAAGCGACAAAAAAATCTTCGAACATAGCCATTAAACAATTTGCCGAAATGTTGGTAGAAGATCACACAAAAGTCTTGAATGAACTGGAAGCAATGGCTTCGGCTAAGAACCTATCTCTTCCTGATCAACTGGAGGAAAATCATTCATCGATTTTGAAATCTTTAGCTGATCTGTCAGGACAAGATTACGATAACGCTTTTAAGGAAATCATAATCAAGGCGCATGAAGAGGCGATTGCACTCTTCGAGTTGGCGTCCAAAGATGATGGCGTGTGGGATAATGAGTTGCGATCATGGGCAAAAGAAAACACGCCCTCTTTAAAAAGCCATTTAGAAAAAGCAAAGACCCTAAAAACAAAGAAGACAGGGGATATGCCGCCAATGCCTTCTATTACAAGGGATTCTACCGGCATCTTATAAGATGTGAAGAAAAGCTTTGCAATATAAAGAGCTGTCTGAAAAGTCTCGCTTACTTGCCACTCTATGTACTTTGCCCAGGACAGTGTTGCTGATCGATTTGTTCGGGTCCACGTATATGACAATTTATTAGACTTTTCGGACAGTCACTTACTCGCGTTTGACGCCCGTTATGATCGATCATTCCATCCTATGTAAAGCGTTGGTCATAATGCAAGATTTCCACATAACATATGAATTGTGTTTTTCGATATTTTTGCTAACTTGAGTGTTCATTTTCACCGTTAGGCAAAAATAACTATGGATAATTATACCATCCCTCCTCAAGCCCGTATTGGGCATGTCCATCTAAAGGTGTCCGATCTGAATCGTTCGCTTGCCTTCTATCGTGACCTGCTAGGTCTGGAAGTGACTATGATGTACGGAGATCAGGCAGCGTTTCTTTCTGCGGGAGGCTATCATCATCATATAGGACTGAACACTTGGCATAGCAAAGGGCTTCCACAGGCGTCTTCTCGTGCTGTAGGCCTTTATCATTTGGCCATTGTCTATCCAACCCGAAAAGATTTGGCCATGATATTTAAGCGTTTGCGGGATGCGCACTATCCTTTGACCGGAGCAAGTGACCATGGCGTTTCTGAAGCTTTGTATCTGGACGACCCAGATGGCAACGGTGTGGAACTCTACTGGGATCGACCGAAAGATCTATGGCCCGTTAAGGAGGATGGAATGTTAGATATGTTCACGATCGCATTAGACCTATCCGATCTGTTGCAAGAAGCCCGTGATTAACAACAAAACAACTATCATATTTTCCCGATTGGGGCCAAACATTTATTGTATATTGAGCGGATCTCGCTTGGATGTGGCTTAGTCCGAACATTCCTTTGGATGGCTTGCAGACTTTTTGGTTTATGGGGGCGTGATGTCATATGCATTTGAGTATATGCTATTTCTTTAAATCTCGCTTTTTATCGAAGGAGCGCAGGGAATAGCCACGTAATCCAATGATGAACAATTGCTCTAACTGTTTGGCCCTCTTTTTCGAAATCGTTGTTCCGCGTTGCGATTTTCTTGTTCGTTTTTTCTCCCTGTTTTTTGCCTTCATGATGTAATTGTAAGCTAATATAATTATAAACCTGTTTTGGTATGCGGTAGTTCAGGTTTTTTTTAGTACACGTGTTTATACGTCAGTTTTCCATAAAATACCCGAAATAAAATTTTGACCAACGATTGTAAACTCCACATGTTCAGCATAAAAGTTGGCAAGGATAATCTTTGTCATTAACAGGACATATATTTAAAATCATATTCAAATGAAAAAGATCTTATATTTTACAGCGATGCTGGTCATTTTGGGAATGGCGGCGTGTGGTAATAGAAGTGATTCAGATAGGGGCATCAATAGGGACACCATTCCAGTGTATCCGGACGACAACATGATTGATACCATAGGAACAGAAAGAGATAGTATAGACAGTATTATACCTCCGACTTCTGGCCCAACGACGCCGACGCGATAGACTTTTTCTTCTATACCAACATATGCGGAGTACCTGATAAGATTGTCAGGT
>JBEBRE010000116.1:0-9374 GCA_040394995.1 Sphingobacterium wenxiniae | reverse complement strand
TTGGCTTTAGTTCCGCTCAGCCACCGCAAGTGAAAAAAGCACATATAATCTAAAACAAAAAAGGTCAGCCTCTTGGCCAACCTATTAAAGTTTAATATCCTAAGAGCCTGTTTAAAAATGGAAATAAAATCTTGCATGTCTATCCTTCGACTAAGCCTGCACTGAGCTTGACGAAGTGCTCAGGATGACACTTCCGTTTTTTTGTCACGCTGAGCGGAGTCGAAACGCAATAAAAAAACATAAAATTTAAACAGGCTCTAAAACAATTTTTCAGGATAAGCACCATCTGCCACCAGCTTCGAGATGGATTCCTGCACAATGGGTTTATCTTCTTTATATGTCACACCAAACCATTTTGAAGAAGTCGGAATCACTGTAAAATTAGCCATCCCTTGTTTCACCATATAATCGGGGACAGAGGGAATAAAAAATTCCGATTTTGGATTGTCGCCATTTTCTTCTACAAATCCCTTGAACATGTTTTCGGCAACCTCAAAAATTCGTGGTGTAAATCCCCAAAAATTCATCGACACACGCGTCTCAGGATCTAAACCATATTGTCGTCCGTCTTCCTCATATACGATTTTTTTGTTACCGTCTTCTTTCGTTACATAGTAAATATTCGTGCGTTCGGTAACAGATTTCAGGTGTCCATCCGCGTCTACATCGCACACCCCACGGGAAACATAGCCATAATCCGACATGGTATTGCCCACTTGGAATCCCATCAAAGCCATCCTGCTATCCGAGACATCTGTCGTAAGAAATTTCGCCATCTTATTGAAGGCATCTGTTCCATAAAAATCATCTGCATTGATGACACAAAAAGGTTCATTGATTTTACCTTTGGCACTCATTACGGCATGTGCTGTTCCCCAAGGTTTTGTACGTTCGATAACACGATCAATACCGAATTTCGACAAGTCAAAACTTTGGAAAGCATAATCCACCTCTATTTTCCCTTTCAGCTTCTCGTCAAACACTTCACGCATCTTCTCCAAAAACTCTTCGCGTATAATGAAAACTACCTTTCCAAAGCCTGCACGAATAGCATCGTATATGGAATAATCAATAATCGTTTCACCATGGGGGCCAAACGTATCTATTTGTTTCAGGGATCCATACCTGCTTGCCATACCTGCTGCCAGAATCAACAATGTTGGTTTACTCATTATCTACTTATTTATGTAACAATTAATTGTGTATGTGGTCTACAAAGATAAAAATCTATTTCTTTTTAAACATGCTATTTAAAATTCCGGTGGCTAACCGTCCTAAAAACTTAGCCCCTTCTCGCGCTAATGTTCGTGACGCTTGGTTTTTTGCAGCTTCTAGTGGTGTTTGCCGTGTACTTCGACGTGTGGATGTTGCCTTTGCTTGTTCTTTTTCGGCTTTCTCCTGTACCAACTTGGCCTCATACGTTTGCATTTTTTCATCCACGATTTCTGCCGCACTACGTCTCTCAACACGTTCTTGGTATTTGCCATAGAACTCGGAATCCCGAACAATGCGGTCATATGTCTGCGAAGTTGCCGGTCCCATAATCGCCCGCGCAGGAACCAAGTGCGTGGCCACAACTTCTGTGGGAATGCCTTTATCATTCAAAACCGTTATTAATGCCTGTCCCGTACCCAGAGATGTCAGCACTTTGTCAATCTCATAAAAATCAGATCGCGGGTATGTTTTGACCGTTTTACGGAGATTTTCAGCATCGTTTGGCGTGAAGGCCCTAAGCGCGTGCTGCACCCGGTTGCCCAGTTGCCCCAAAACCGACTCGGGAATATCTGTGGCCGCCTGTGTACAAAAGAAAACACCGACACCCTTGGACCGAATCAAACGGATAATTTGTTCAATCTGCGACAAAAAAGCCTTTGATGCACCATTAAACAGCAAGTGTGCTTCATCGAAAAAGAAAACCAGTTTTGGCTTATCCAAATCACCTACTTCAGGCAGTTTCTTGAACAATTGTGCCAGCAAACTTAACAGAAAAGTGGAAAAAAGAAGAGGCTGATCCTGGATGTCGGATATATTCAACAACGTGATCACACCCTTTCCGTCCACCTTATTGAACAAATCGTTGATGTCAAATTCCTTTTCTCCAAAGATATGGGCAACGCCCTGTTGTTCGATGGCGACAATCTTCCGGAGAATGGTACCCGCAGTCGCCGTACTGATCTTACCGTAATCTTCCTTTATTTCATCCGCCCCTGGTCCATCGGTTAGATAGGACAACAGCTTTTTCAAATCCTGTAAATCGACAATGGGAAATTGATGGTCATCCGCATATTTAAATATGGCGGCAAGTACTCCTGTTTGGGTATCGTTTAAATCCAAAATCCGAGCGAGCATGACAGGACCAAAATCTTCCACGGTTATACGCATCGAAGCGCCCAATCGGCCACTTAATGAGAATATCTCTAATGGAAAACTGGAAGGCTCAAAAGGAATCCCAACCAAATGCCCACGCTCAAGCAAGGCATCGTTCGTGTTTCCGGGCTCCGCAAGTCCAGACAGATCGCCCTTCACATCCAACATGAACACCGATACCCCAGTATCTGAGAGTTGTTCAGCAATCAATTGCAAAGTACGAGTCTTCCCCGTCCCAGTCGCCCCGGCGATAAGGCCGTGTCGGTTCATCATTTTCAGTGCTAAGTTAACTTTAGCCTCCGTAACGACCTGACCGTCTAATATACCAGAACCCAACTGGATAAATGCCCCCTTGGGATTATACGAAGAGGTGATTTTTTCAATGAATTGTGCACGCATAGAACATATATTTAAAACAATTATACGGGTTTAATTCATAATTCACAATTCTCAATGGAGCACTACCGGGTTTGGGAAATTTGAAAATGTCGAAATTTGGAAATTAACTTCGCAGAGCCCTTCGGGGTTTGAAATTGATTTGTTTAAGGTTTAAAGTGACTGACCATCGCTCACTGTTTTTTTAATTCATAATTCTTAATATGAAATTTCAATCAATTCAATTAAACACAGTAAGTTACCATTTTTTAATAAAAAAATTACATTTCTCTTAAAAAAAACCTATGATTTTTAAAGGATATGCTCTATTTTTGTAACTGATTCAAGAAAGGAACGTGATTAAAAACAAGAGACAAATAATAGCAGCCAAAATATGCTTTGCAATCTTCTTCGTGAAGATGCTTATTTCCGCTACGCCTATTTTTGTGGATGTTTTAGATCAAGGCACTATCCTACAGGTCGTACTGCAACTTGAAATCGAAAATACCGCCAAAGGCAATAATCCTACAGAAGATCTACATGAAACGGGATCTAAATTCTTCAGCAACGAAACATCGGATTATCTCACTTTTTGTCCAATCGCGGAAAACCAAGGGAAGCAAAAACATTATCTCAAAAACGAAAAGCTTATCTATGCTTTTCATCCTTCTGTACCCACACCGCCTCCTAACTGTTAACTTTCATATAACCTCAAGAAAGTTACGCACTCTTAACACGTCGTTTTGAGTAGTTTTTTTGTGGTCTTATTGAAATCATCACATCTATATAATTTTAAAATTTTATGTTAGGAACTCGTGTGTCTGCTTTTCTGAAATTATCGAAAAGAGACGTAAAATATGACTTCCCAGCCAGTGTTGTGGTGTTCTTAGTAGCATTGCCGCTCTGCTTGGGTATTGCAATGGCCTCAGGAGCGCCATTGTTTGCTGGAATTTTAACCGGCATCATCGGAGGCATCGTGGTCGCGGCCATCAGCAAATCTCCATTAAGCGTCAGTGGTCCTGCGGCCGGATTGACTGTTATTGTTCTAGGTGCCATCGAGAGATTGGGTGCTTACGAAACGTTTCTACTTGCCGTTGTCATTGCCGGTATTGTCCAATTAATATTGGGTATCGTAAGGGCCGGCATGATCGGAAATTATTTTCCATCCGCCGTCATTTTGGGTATGCTGGCAGCTATCGGTATCACCATTATCTTAAAGCAAATCCCCCTCGCTTTCGGGATGACCGAGAGCCACGCATTTGAGCTGGACAACGGTGGCGGTATCGGTGCTGTTAAAGATACGGTTCTTTCCAGCATCAATTGGGGTGCTACTATTATCTGCTTATTGTCGCTGGCCATACTTATCTACTGGTCCAAAATCAAGGGATTGAACAAAATCCCAGCTCCTCTTATGGTCGTTATTGTCGGAATAGGGTTGGCGTTTATTTTCCAAGGAACATTTTTTCAATTGAATACCGATCATTATGTGGTGATTCCGGTAGTCTCGTCCTTTCAAGAGTTTACGAATCTGTTCATTTTTCCGGACTTTACGCAAATCCTGAACAAGGAAGTATGGATCGTGGCCATTACCATTGCCATTATCGCCAGTTTGGAAACATTGTTGAGCATTGAAGCGGTAGATAAGCTGGATCCCTTCAAAAGGAGCACCCCCACAAACCGCGAGCTGATCGCGCAAGGTATTGGCAACATGAGCAGCGGTTTATTGGGCGGGTTGCCTATGACATCTGTCATCGTGCGATCCTCTGCCAACGTGCAGGCTGGGGGACGCACACGTCAGTCAGCTATGTTGCATGGCTTATGGTTATTGGTTGCACTTATCGTTGTACCTACTGTCATTAATATGATTCCGCTATCCTGCTTGGCAGCTATTCTTTTGCATACAGGTTATAAATTGGCAAAGCCCGCTTTATTCAAAAGTATGATTCGCAAGGGCTTGGATCAGTTTATCCCGTTCTTTATCACCATTATTGCTATTGTATTCACTGATTTATTGGTGGGCGTAGGGATTGGCATCTTGGTGTCGGTTTTCTACATTATCCGAGCGAACATGCAAAATGCTTTCAAACTGGAAGTTAATGAACAAAACGGCGAGAAAGTTGTTGTTATGACGTTGGCCGAGGAAGTTTCTTTCTTGAACAAAGTCCCTATTCAGCAAAAACTATATAGTTTACCAAAAAATGTGGAAGTCATTCGTATTGACGGACGTCAAAGCAAGTTCATTGACAAGGATGTCATCGAAGTGCTTAGAGATTTCGAACTGAACGCCGTAAGCAAGGGAATCGACATTGAACTTGAATCAATTACATATAAAAAATAGTTATTTTAAAAATATTAAAGTAAATTGGACCATCAGCGCCATCATTAACATCAAAACAATGGGAAATAAAGAATTAGAACTAGGATTTCAGAAAATATTAGAAGGAAACAGAAGCTGGGTTGAATTTGTGGCGAAGGACACCACCGGCCGATTTGAGCAATTAGCCATAGGGCAAAATCCGGAAATACTCTGGATCGGATGTGCAGATAGCCGTGTTCCGGCCAACGAAATAACAGGAACAAAACCGGGAGAAGTATTCGTACACCGCAATATCGCGAATATGTGTGTACACTCTGACATGAACATGCTATCGGTGCTCGATTACGCTGTAAATGTGCTGAAAGTAAAACATATCATTGTGGCTGGACACTATGGCTGTGGTGGGGTTGCTGCCGCATTGAGCCGCAAACAATTCGGCATCATAGACAACTGGTTGTGCCACATCAAAGATGTTTACCGCTTACATGCAGAGGAGATTGATTCTATCAGCGATAAGCAAGAAAAAACCAATCGATTAGTGGAATTAAATGTGAAAGAGCAAGTCTTTAATCTCTGTACAACATCCATTGTTCAGAACGCTTGGAAAAGTGGCCAAGATCTGGCTGTACATGGAATGGTTATCAATATCGGAACAGGGGAATTAACAGATTTGGAAACAACCTTTACCAGCAATGAAACACTAGGTAAAGTGTTTGCTTTTAAATAAGAAACCATATAAAAAGAGGGTGTCTTCTAGGTGGAAAGACAATAGTGGACACCCCCTTTTCCTTATGCTGAAACGATTTCTGTTCCGTTCCGCAACTCTACACTATAATGTTCCAATTCGATGCCGAACTGCTTCTTATAACTGATGCGCGCGCCATCGAGCAATTCCTCGACAAATGAACGGTGCACAATGTTGATGGTACATCCACCAAAGCCACCTCCCATCATCCTTGCACCAATTACCTCAGGAAGAGGTTTGACGTACTCCACCAAAAAATCCAGCTCCGGGCAACTTACTTCGTAGTCTCTACTCAATCCAAGATGGGTGGCGTACATATTCCTACCCAAAGCGACAATATCCCCCTGTTGCAACTTTTCGCAGGAATCCTCGACCCGGGCAATCTCTTCCACCACGAAACGCGCTTTTGTATACGCTTCTGGCGCCTGATCCTTCACCACTTTGTCCAGCATTTCCAGTGTTACGTCACGCAGGCTTTCCACCGCGGGATATACTGCTTTAAGGAGCTCTACGGCCCGTTCGCACTGCTCCCGACGATCATTATATGCCGACGAGGCCAATGAATGTTTGATATTGGTGTTCAATAGCACCAATTCATATTCGCCCAAATCCAATGGAAAATAAGCATACGAAAGATCTCGGCAATCCAACCGAACCACTTGTCCGGCTTTTCCAAAGAGGGATGCAAATTGGTCCATGATGCCACACTTCACACCGATGAAACGGTGCTCGCACCGTTGCCCTATTAGTGCCAATTCCATTCGGTCTATCTGTAGATCATACACCGTGGAAAGCGCAAAGCCCACAGCAGACTCCAATGCCGCAGAGGATGACATACCTGCACCCAAAGGCACATTGCCATCAATACACATGTTGAATCCCTTATCTAGCCGCGAAGCCAGTTCATACGTTACACCAATCACATAATTGGCCCATTGCTGCGGTAATGGTTCCAAACGGTCTAAACTACTGCCTGCCTTTTCGGTATAACTGACCGAATAAAGGGATATTTCGCGATCTTCTCTCGGAGAAATGGAGACATAAACGTATTTGTCTACGGCAGCCGGCAATACAAACCCATTGTTATAATCGGTATGTTCTCCAATAATGTTGATTCTTCCAGGAGACCGCACCACCAATGGCTCTTCCCCGAAAACCTCTTGATGTACAGCTATCATTTTTTCCTTACTGTTCATGAATGTTGTTTTTGTAATGTATTGATGAAACTTCCTGCAATCGGTGCGCCGCCAATTCAGGAGTAATATCGCGTTGCGCTTCGGCCATCATTTCATAACCGACCATAAATTTCTTGACGGTTGCCGAACGCAATAATGGCGGATAAAAGTGCATATGCCAGTGCCAGCCCATCTGATCTCCACTGTTCACCGGTGCCTGGTGCATACCCGCAGAATAGGGAAAAGATGTTTCAAAAAGGTTGTCGTAACGTGTAGTAAGTTCCTTCAACACCAATGCAAGGTCCGTTTTTTCTTCTTCGTTAAATGCGCGAATATCACTTACAGCTCGTCGGCTGATAATCATGGCTTCGAAAGGCCATTTTGCCCAATAAGGCACCAAAGCCACAAAAGATGGGTTTTCGATAAGAATACGTTCTTTCTTCTCCAATTCAGCCTCCAGATAAGCCGTCAACAATGTTCTGCCATGTTTCTTAAAATAGGCAAGTTGCCGTTCTCCTTCCCTATCCAAAATAGAAGGCACACTACTCTGTGCCCAAATCTGACCGTGCGGATGGGGGTTGCTACACCCCATGATGGATCCTTTGTTCTCGAAGATTTGGATATAGCGTATCCAATCTTTCGCTGAGAGGCTCTCAAATTCGCGTTGCCAGACATCCACAACTTTTTTTAAGTCCGTGGCTTCCATCTCTGCCATTGTTAGGTCGTGGCGGGGCGAAAAACTGATAACCTTGCAGATCCCTCTTTCGGCCTGCGTAATGAACAGATCGTCTTCATTGCTCGAAAATACTTTTCCGTTATCCAAGAGTGCCGAAAAATCATTTACAAACACAAAACTCTCCTTATAATCGGGATTGACGCTCCCTTCAGCTCTTTTGTTACCTGGACAAAGATAACACTCCGGGTCATAGGCTGGGCGCGTGTCCTGCTGTGTTTTTTCCACCTGTCCCTGCCACGGACGCTTGCTACGGTGTGGAGAAACCAGCACCCGTTCCCCTGTTAGGATGTCGATCCGCGTATGCGGATCATTGTTAATATCAAATTCCATATTAGCTTATATTTCGACGATATTGGAAAATATCCATATATGTCGATAAAAATAAAAAAGTTTGCTAAAATTCCACAATTTAATTGACAGGTTGATAATATAAGATAATGTTTCACGCAAAGACACAAGCGGTAAGCAAAACGACTTGTGGCTCTGTGTCTTTGCGTAAAAAAGATATACTCAATATTAAAAGATATACTTTGTGCTCAGGAAATTAGAGGTGTGCTTACCAACGATCTCGTTTAGCAATCTCTTGTTTTCATCGGTGTTTTTAGTAGCTACCAATGAACGTATCGAAAACGAGCGCAGGGCATCCACTACCGACAGGGTTCCTTCCGCACTGTCCTTTCGGCCTGTAAACGGAAACGTATCCGGACCGCGTTGACATTGGCTATTGATGTTGACCCTACTTACTTGGTTGACCAACGGATCGATCAGCGACGAAATAACCGCTGCATTGGTACTGAAAATACTCACTTGCTGTCCATGGGAAGATTCGATCAGGTATTCGATAGGTTCTTCCAAATCGTCGAAAGGCACCACTGGGATGACCGGACCAAATTGCTCTTCCCTATAGAGTTTCATCTTCGAATTGACCGGGTATACAATGGCGGGATAGAAAAACGATTCCAGGGATTCGCCACCATGTTCGTTGACCACTTTGGCACCATGTTGTTTTGCGTCTTCGATGCATTCCGCCAAGTAAAGCGGTTTGTTGACTTCGGGCAGCGGTGTCAATGCGACACCCTTTTCCCACGGCATGCCGTATTTCAACCGACTCACCGCAACACTTAACTGTTTTAGGAACTCCTGCGCAATGCTCCGATGCACATATACGATCTTCAATGCCGTACAGCGTTGGCCATTGAACGACAAAGCTCCCAATACTGTCTCCGAAACCGCCAGCTCCAAATCCGCATCCTTTGTCACGATCGCCGCATTCTTAGCATCCAAACCTAAAATCGCACGCAATCTGTTGACCCTCGGATGCAGTTTTTTCAGTTCATCCGCCACACGGCTGGAACCAATCAATGTGAGCACATTGATCTTCCCCGACTGCATCAGTTGTGGAACAATCTGGTTACCACGCCCATAAATGGTATTGACGACGCCTTTCGGGAAGCTTGTGCGAAAAGCTTCCAACAGTGGATAGTGCAATAACGTACCGTGTTTTGGTGGTTTGAACAACAAGGTATTGCCCATAATAAGGGCAGGTATCAATGTGGTAAAGGTTTCGTTCAGCGGGTAATTGAACGGTCCCATACACAGCACCACGCCCAATGGCGAACGGCGGATCTGTGCGATAATCCCCTGCTCGATCTGGAAACG
>JBEBRE010000115.1:0-9403 GCA_040394995.1 Sphingobacterium wenxiniae | reverse complement strand
AAGGCGAGACGGGTTCGAGTCCCGTCCAGACCGCTAAAATAAATGAGGCATTTCCAAGGAAATGCCTTTTTTGTGTATGGACCGTTATTATGTGTACATCATAGAAAGCCTAACCGATGGGACGCTCTATAAGGGATTCACATCAAACTACATCCGTAGATTGCAGGAGCACAATCTGGGGCTGAGCAGATACACAAGGCATAAAACCCCTTGGAAACTTATCTATGTAGAGCCTTGCGCTTCTAAGGCAGAGGCCTTAATCAGGGAGAAACAGCTGAAGAGATACAACAGGGGCTACATTGGGCAGTTGTGTAAGCAGGACCGAAACCTACTCAACAACATACAGGCATAGAATACATGCCTGTCATCTCGCCAAAGGCGAGACGGGTTCGAGTCCCGTCCAGACCGCTAAAATAAATGAGGCATTTCCTTGGAAATGCCTTTTTTTGTTAGTAAACACTATAGATTTCGTAAGACTTCTCCTGTTTCAAATAAATTACAATTGTTAACAATGCGATTTCATGCAAATATCACTATTTTAGTGGTCGCTACAGGTGTTGCTATGTATTCTATAAAAATAACCATACCTCACTTTTAGCATCAACCGTAATCAACAAATAAAAACAGATAAAACAGTAATTAATATGAGATTATTTACAACACTAACCGCCTCCATTTTCGGCCTAACGGTCCTCTGCACCGAAACGGCACAGGCGCAGAACAATTGGCGACATACCGATGACGATCGGAAGGTAGCCGTAGAAATCGACACTATTCAAAAAAAAGGCTTTACCCTCATTTGGATAAATAAGGATAAAAACTTTGATCCGGAATTAAAAAAGAAACTCATCAACGTCCATTTTAAGAATTACCCAAAATTTGCCAAAGACTTCAACCCCGATACCCGTAAAGAAGTAACTTTTGTAGTCGATCCCGATTATGATGGTATTGCAGCCACGGCTGGAGGAATTGTTCGTTACAACCCCGAGTGGTTCGTTAAAAACCCAAATGACATCGATATCGTCACCCATGAAGTCATGCATATTGCACAAGCATATCCCAACGGTGCGGGCCCCTGGTGGATAACCGAAGGCATTGCAGATTATGTGCGTTACGTATATGGTGTAGACAATGAAAGTGGCAATTGGAAGCTACCCGAATTGAATGAAAAGCATAAATACAATGACTCTTACCGTATCACAGCAAGGTTTTTTGTTTGGATTGAGAAAAAAGTGAAGAAAGGCTTTGTCCAGAAATTAGACCATGCTATGCGCACAAAGACCTTCAATGATCAGTTTTGGAAGGAGCAAACAGGACTTACGGTGGAAGAGCTTTGGGAGAAATATCGCAACAATCCTAAAATATAATTTTTAGCCCCGGGTTTAAACCCGGGGCTAAAAATTATTATTCCACAGCTCCCTCTTTCATCTTTTCTGCATTTTCTGCAAATTGCAAAGCATCAATGATTTCCTGGATATCACCGTCCATAATGGCTGGCAGGTTGTACATGGTTAACCCAATCCGATGTTCCGTAACACGACCTTGTGGATAATTATACGTGCGGATTTTAGCTGACCGGTCACCCGTAGATACCATGGTCTTGCGTTTTGCAGCAATATCACCATGCTTTTTCTGCACTTCCAGCTCATATAGTTTATTACGGAGCATTTCCATCGCCAGTTCGCGATTGGCTAATTGAGAACGTTCGACCTGACACACGACCACAATACCGGTTGGCTTATGGGTAAGTTGCACTTTGGTTTCTACCTTATTGACATTTTGTCCACCTGCACCCCCGGAACGGGAAGTTTGCAATTCAATATCGGCAGGATTGACGTATACATCTACTTCTTCGGCTTCAGGCAATACGGCCACAGATGCAGCTGAAGTATGCACACGACCTTGGGTTTCAGTATCGGGTACGCGTTGTACACGATGCACGCCGGATTCATATTTCAACTGTCCATACACATCCTCGCCAATAACTTTTAATATTACCTCCTTATAACCTCCCGAGGTACCTTCCGTTACATCTACAACCTCATTACGCCATCCTTTTTTCTCGAAGTAACGGGTGTACATACGATACAAGTCACCGGCAAACAGCGCAGCTTCGTCGCCCCCCGTTCCACCACGGATTTCAATGACCGCATTTTTGGCATCTTCCGGATCTTTGGGGATCAACATTAAACGGATTTCCTCTTCCTTCTCCTCTTTTTGTACCAACAGGATATCCAGTTCTTCCTTGGCCATTTCCCTTAGCTCCTGATCTTTTTCGTTGACCAAGATATCTTTGTTCGTATCAATATTACTGACTATATTTTTATAAATATGATATTGCTCCACAATCTTGGACAGGTCCTTGTATTCTTTGTTCAATTTCGCGAAGCGCTTCATATCGCTGATCGTATCGGGACTGCTCAGTTCTGCTTCCACTTCTTCCCATCGTTCTTTAATCGCTTGTAATTTTTCTAACATAATGCTCAATCATTCAAGGCTAAACTGCCTTAGAAGGTACAAAAGTACTCAAAATTTATGGTTTAAAAAGAAG
Source organism: Sphingobacterium wenxiniae (assembly GCA_040394995.1). Lineage (GTDB taxonomy): Bacteria > Bacteroidota > Bacteroidia > Sphingobacteriales > Sphingobacteriaceae > Sphingobacterium > Sphingobacterium wenxiniae_A. The sequence goes on along the minus strand of JBEBRE010000115.1, from coordinate 6,852 downwards.
GAATTTCTAATGGCTTGATACCGCTTTTAGTCCAATGATGGAAGCAATAAGCGTGAAAATAAAGAAAAGTCGCCAGAAATCAGTCGGTTCTTTGAAGATGAGCATCCCGGCAAGCACCGTGCCCACGGCACCAATTCCTGTCCAGACAGCATAGGCAGTGCCTAAAGGCAAGGTCTGTGTCGCTTTCATTAACAACAACATACTAAGTGTTAAACAAAATACAAATCCACCATACCACCAATACATTTCCACACCTTGGGTATTCTTGGCTTTTCCCAGGCAAGAGGTAAAACCTACTTCAAAAAGCCCTGCAATAATTAAGACAATCCAATTCATAATGTTTAATTTATCCGATGGCAAATCTCGGAAATTTAACGCAAATTAAGCATTGGGCTTTATAAACACTAAAAAAACACCCGTTGTGCATTATCAAATAAAAACCGCTCTATTGTCATGCTAACGATAGGAATTGCAAAGCAATCATTCATACCATTGAAAACTAACGCAAATGAATAACCATCTGTTCATGTATGCTTATTAGATTATCTTCGATGAGCCCTTCGGGGTTCCTCCTGTCGTCGGAATGACAAAGAAATGCACATCATGCACCACGGGTTAAAAAAACAGCATCACACAAAAAAGGCGCTTTCTCAAGCGCCTCTTAAACATAAAACCTTAATTTATACCGATGCTGATTCCGCATCTACCACTGCGTATTCGTCAAACAGTTCAGAAAAACCTTCATAATCATCATCACCGGTAGGCGTGAAATTACGAATACCCTTTTCTTCCACAAAAGATCTCAATTCCGGATTGACCTTTTCGTCTGCAAACACGGCAATATCGGTAAACGTAAGCGCCCCTTTATAGATGTCGATATATGAACCACTGCCATAGGATGAAGCTTCCGCTTGGCTCATATCTTCTTGCATGGCCATTTCGGCATATTTTTCGCCAAGCGATTCGAAATCCTCATTCCCATAAAGTGAATACATCACCTTTGCATCTTTAAAAGTAGGATCGTCTTTATACGCCGTTTTCAAATAGGCCGGCACCATGGCTGAAAACCATCCGTGGCAATGCACAACATCTGGAGACCACCCTAATTTTTTAACAGTCTCCAACGCTCCTTTGCAGAAGAACAGTGACCGCTCACTATTGTCCGTGAAAAACTCTTCTTTGTCTCCTCTGAAAACTTTTTTCCGCTGGAAATACTCCTCATTGTCCAAGAAATAGACTTGCATGCGCGCTGCAGGCAATGAAGCCACTTTAATAATTAGCGGATTATCATTGTTATCCACCACGATGTTCATTCCCGACAACCTTATCACTTCGTGAAGACGATTTCTGCGCTCATTGATATTACCGAAACGGGGCATTAGGACGCGTATTTCGAATCCTTTTTCTTGCATCGCTTGAGGTAATTGGCGTGTTATTTCAGAAATTTTACTTATTTCAAGGAAAGGCGACATCTCATGGGTTACAAACAATATTTTCGTTTTTGCCATCTCCAATTGTTTTTTATTTATTGAACAGTAAAATCGGTCTACAAAGATAGGGATTTTTTATGAATTTCACAATTTCTTCGTTATCATCACTTTAGAATACCGTTTTATTTCCGCATTTTTGTCGGTTCATGCAATAGTAGACCGTGAGAATATTTAGAACGAAGAACGAGCTCCATACCTATTTACAGGCCACTAAACAAGAGGGCAACAGCCTTGCTTTGGTGCCGACGATGGGGGCTTTACACAAGGGACACCTTTCGCTCATTAGAGAAGCGCAAAACGTGGCTGATGTCGTGATCTGCAGCATATTCGTCAATCCCACACAGTTCAACGATCCAAAAGACCTGGAAAAATATCCGAGACCCATCGAAAACGACTTACAGTTACTAGCAGAAGCAGGTTGCGATGCAGCCTTCTTACCTGAAGTAGCGGAAATGTATCCCCCAGACGATGAACCGTGGCACATTGATTTGGGAGGATTGGACGACATTTGGGAAGGCGAAAAACGTCCTGGACATTTTCAAGGCGTTACACAAGTGGTGTACAAACTGTTTCAGCTCGTTCAACCAGACATCGCATGCTTTGGCCAAAAAGATTTTCAGCAAGTCATGGTGATCCAACGCCTTATCGATGTGAAAAACCTTTCTGTCAAAATACATATATGTCCTACCGTTAGAAGTCGAGAAGGCTTAGCGTTGAGTTCAAGAAATATACGGTTGAGCGAAGCGGGAAAAACAAAAGCGCTTGCTCTATCGCGCGCTTTGTGGCACATAAAAACCCTTTTCGGCCAACGGCCATTACATGTGCTAAGAGCCGAGGCATTGGACATTTTGCATGCAGAAGGAGAGATAAATGTTGACTATCTGGCAATCTGTGAAAGCATTTCATTAAAAGAAAACGATGAAGTTTTGCCGGGCAAAAAATACGTAGCATTATTAGCTGCTTGGGTAGAAGGTGTGCGATTGATTGACAACATGATTTTAAATTGAATGTCATTTTATATGCCCTTTTTTCGGCTTTCTATATAAAATACGGTAATTTTGCAACATGATGATTGAGGTAATGAAGTCAAAGATTCACCGCGCACGGGTGACGCAGGCAGAGTTGAATTATGTGGGAAGTATCACCATCGATGAAGATTTGATGGACGCGGCGAATATCATCGCCAACGAAAAAGTACAGATCGTAAACAATAACAATGGCGCACGTTTAGAGACTTATGTGATACCAGGCGAAAGGGGCACGGGCACTATCTGCCTCAACGGTGCCGCGGCAAGATTGGTACAAGTGGGTGACATCATCATTGTTATCTCCTATGCATGGATGACCACGGAAGAAGCCAGACAACACAAACCCTCCCTGGTTTTCCCTGATGATAACAATAAATTAATTCGTTAATATCCGCCTTATTCCTTAATTTTGTGTAGCTGTCAACAAACGGCAATTTTTTATGCATAGACTGACTTCTACATACCGTTCCTTTATCGCCTCGTTTATGAGCGTGTGGATGATGATGATTGTCATCAGCGGTATCGTGTTTATGCACAAAGAGATCACCTCCACAGGGGAGATTGTTATCCACGTCCACCCTTATGATTTCACCCAAAAGAGCAAAAAGCATCATCATAAATCGGATGCAGAAATCCAATACCTGAATGTCGTATTTAGTGGAGCATACGTTGCAACGGACTTTCTTGTCTACGAAAAACCGTTGCCTCCGTTTGAATACCGCATCAACTATGCTGAGGTATTCGACACCTATTTCCACAAAACACCTTCCCACTCCAATCTACGAGGACCTCCCTCATTAGCTTAATCTCAAATATTAAAAAAAGGATTTAATCCCATTGAAGCATTGGGCTTTACTTTTGTCCGACGAGGGTATCATACAGATGTCTTCTGAAATTCGCATGCACGTCAAGCTGAAGCATATATCACTCAAAACCAAGTCATTGCGAACTAAACCCAAGGCTTTGCGGAATGGAATAAGGCCTCCCTATCGCAGGCAGGCAATCTAAAAGCATATATAAGTTTAAAGATTGCTTCGTTTTCTATTCTCGGGACCGGCTGTACCTCTCCGATAAATCGGAGCAAGCTCTCACAATGACGACACTGTTTGCTCATCTGGCATCAATGCGAAAACCGGCAACAAGTTGCAACGTCAGCAGGACAAATAAAGCTGTTAAACAGCTTCAATGGTATTACAACTTGAGTCGTTTTACATTATTAAGTTAAAAAACAATATTCCAATATGACAAAAAATTACTATGGCTTCCTTATAGCCATTCTATATATATTTCCCATGGCGCTATTTGCACAGAACAAAATAGAAGGCCGAGTTACCGATAACAACAACGATCCCATTCCTGCCGCCACCATTCTGGTAGAGAATACCGATATAGGCACTTCGACAGATAGCGATGGACGATTTATTTTGGAGAATGTCCCTCGCACAAAAATTACACTGATTACAAGAGCCGTGGGGTATCAAACGCATAAGCAAACGATTAATGGCTCGCAGCATCCTTCACAACTGAACATTGTCTTGCGGGGCGATAATCTTAATCTAGACGAAGTGGTGGTCTCGGGGACCATGAAAGAAGTGTCCAAACTGGAAAGCCCTGTTCCGGTAGAAGTGTATACCGCAAGATTCTTCAAATCCAATCCCACACCTACAATTTTTGACGCATTGCAAAATATCAATGGTGTGAGACCACAATTGAACTGCAATGTATGCAATACCGGCGACATCCATATCAATGGTCTTGAAGGCCCGTATACCATGGTCTTGATCGACGGGATGCCTATTGTCAGTGGCCTTTCTACCGTATATGGCTTAAGCGGTATTCCCCAGGCGCTTATCGACCGTGTAGAAATTGTCAAAGGCCCTGCCTCTACACTTTATGGCAGTGAAGCGGTTGGTGGACTGATCAATATCATCACAAAAAAACCAGACAACGCACCCATCATATCTGCAGATGTATTTGCCACGAGTTGGGGCGAAGCCAATGCAGATGTTGCGGCCAAGTTTAATGCAGGCCCCAAGGCCCAATCTTTAGTTGGTTTTAGCTATTTTAACTATAGCAACCCCATTGACAACAATAAAGACAACTTTACTGACGTCACGTTGCAACATCGTATTTCCATCTTTAACAAGTGGAACTTTGATCGCGAGGACAACCGTGTTTTCTCCTTAGCTGGCCGTTACGTATATGAAGACCGTTGGGGCGGTGAAATGGATTGGACAAAAGCCCATAGAGGCGGTGATGTAAAGTATGGTGAAAGCATCTATACCAGCCGTTGGGAATTTTTTGGCACTTATGAATTGCCTACAGAAGAAAAAATTCTATTTCAGTTTAGTGCCAATGGACATGATCAAAACAGCTATTATGGCGATTTGCCCTTTATGGCTAACCAATATATCGGGTTTGGACAGCTAACTTGGTTCAAGACGTTAGGCAATCACGACTTATTGACCGGGCTGGCTTACCGCTACACGTATTATGATGACGATACGCCTGCAACAGCTTCGGCAAACGGCACAGATATCAACAATCCGACCCACACACATCTGCCGGCGTTATTTGTGCAAGATGAAATCACGCTTAATCCACAAAACAAACTGTTGCTTGGTATGCGTTACGATTACAATTCTATACATGGAAGCATTTTTACCCCCCGCTTAAACTATAAATGGAATTCGCTTGACAAAAACAATGTACTGCGTGTAAGCATAGGTAACGGATATCGTGTGGCCAACGTGTTTACGGAAGACCACTCGGCATTGACGGGTGCAAGAAAAGTGATATTCGAAGAAGATCTCGACCCCGAGACCTCTTGGAATGGAAATATTAATTTTGTCAAGAAGATTCCGATAGGGAATAGTTTTGTCGGGTTTGACGCAACAGCTTTCTATACCTATTTCACCAATAAGATCATTGCCGACTATGATACCAATCCGAATGAAATCCGTTATGGCAATTTAGACGGATATGCTGTATCAAAAGGGATTTCGTTAAATGTAGACGTCGTCTTCCCTAACGGACTAAAACTATTGGCCGGAGGAACCTTAATGGATGTCTACAGCGAAGAAGAGGGTGAAAAAGTGAATCAATTGTTCACGGAGAAATTTACTGGAACATGGAATGTAGGCTATACCTTTAAACATCTCGGCTTTTCGATCGACTATACAGGGAATGTATATGGACCTATGCGCTTACCTCTATTAAGCGACACGGATCCACGCAGTGAATATTCTCCGTGGTGGAGTATACAGAATATTCAATTGACGAAGAATATCGGCGATAAAATCGAGATATATGGAGGTGTCAAAAATCTGTTGAACTGGACACCTAACAAAGGCAATCCATTCATTATTGCACGGGCACACGATCCCTTCGATCGCGAGGTTGATTTTGATCCGGTCAGCGGTGAAGCATTGGCTACGCCAGCTAACCCTTATGGACTGACATTTGATCCTTCATATGTATACGGACCCAATCAAGGTATCCGCGCGTTTTTGGGTTTTCGTTACAATCTGTTTAGATAAAAAGTTGCGATTATGGGAATCGGATCACGGATAAGCCTCACAATATCACTGACAATGGCCGGGTTGTTCCTGTCGCTTGTTTGTCATGCACAAATAATCCCCCTTGATATTTCCAAGGTAGACAGTTGCATGGCGCAAAAAGCAAAGCCGGTATTGGTCCTGCTCTCTACCGATTGGTGCAAATATTGCCAAATGCAAAAGCATCAGATACGTAAAAATAAGGATTTTCGTGCCAAGGCTGATCTGTTCTATTACGTGGAATTTAATGCCGAGAGCAAGGCAAATATTCGGTTTCAAGGGATACCGTATACTTTCAAAGCAACAGGCGTGTCAACAGGACTGCACGAACTTGCCATCGCACTGAACGGTGAAGGTCAGTTGTCCTTCCCAACTTGGGTATTGCTCGACAAAAACTACGAAATACTGTTTAGACATGGAGGCGTATTACTTCCTCAACAGATGAAGCAACTGTTGGATGTTATAGAGACCTTAGAAAAAAGCAACATATCAAACCCCTAACAACATGGCTCGTGAAAATATCTTTGCGAGCCATGTTGCTATTATTTTCTTGTAGGGCCACAAATAAATTTTAACTTTGCTGTAGCGTTAGAAACCAAAGGTGCGTTCTAACTTTTAAAAGATTAAAATTATATGAAAACCTTATTTAAACTATTATTTGCATTTGCAATTACCACCACAGCGTTTACTTCTTGTATGGACAAGGATGACACGGATTACGAAGGGTTGCAACGGAAAGAGGAAAGCAGAGTAGATTCGCTACTTGCTGCTCAAAAA
>JBEBRE010000114.1:0-9593 GCA_040394995.1 Sphingobacterium wenxiniae | reverse complement strand
GGAGAAATAGCTATTTTTCATGTCGAGCAAAGGAAACACATTCAAAAATTCCAGTGGGAACAGCAATAGGAAAGCCAAGCATACCGCCGGAAATGTAACATATAGCGCCCGATCCCGGGCCACATCTTTCAACAGCATTAATTTTTCGGAAGGACAACGCAAAGCGTTGAAGATTTTAGGGATTTTCCTGCTCTTTGTCGCTTTTATTTTTGCAGTTTCTTTTGTGTCTTATCTTTTTACATGGAAGCAAGATCAAAGTTATATTACAAAAACCAATGGCGGTTGGAGTACGCTATTTAAATCCGCAGCGGAAATAGAAGACGCAAGTATCGATTTACCTATTGTGGAAAATAAATTGGGCAAATTGGGTGCACTATTGTCCAATCAGTTTATTTACGAATGGTTTGGCGTGGCTTCTTTTCTGTTTGTCCTTATTTTATTTGTTGTAGGCTATAAGTTCTTATACCGGAAATCTCTACTTCCCGTTTGGAAAACAATTATTTATGCCGGGGTAGGAATTATTTTTCTTTCGGTTACTTTAGGCTTTTTACAAGATTTCTTTACCGATTCCCCGCACATTTTAGAAGGTAAATTCGGGTATTGGTCCAATCAGCTACTCAAAACCCAAATAGGTTCCACGGGAGTAGCTGCTCTATTGACATTCGCTTATCTGACCGTCCTGATCCTTATTTACAATTTGGATTTAAAGCTTTCCTGGACCTCCAAAAAAGAAGTTATAGAAGAAGATTTGGAAGATATAGAGGAAGACAACTACGACACGTATGCTCGCCCATCCCATGCCAGCGGTTCAAAAACCCAACTTAACGAAATAAAAGAAACACCAGCTTTTCAAGCCCCTGTTGAACAGTTTCCACTCCAATCCTCGACAACCTCGCTTGATTTGGAAATCAGCAATGAAGAAAAGGAAGATACGAGCTTTACTTTTGCCACAAAACACAACCATTCGGACAACGAAATACCGCTTTCCATCGACAATGCGGTAGAAGAAGTGGAAGGGCCTGCATTACAGGTCGAAAAAGTAGTGGAAGAAAAAGCCATTACAGCTTCAGATTTGGTCGCTCAGTTTGGCGAATATGATCCTAAACTAGATTTATCCGGTTATCAATATCCCACGCTTGACCTCTTGAAAGATTACGGCAGTGGCAAGATTACCATCAATCAACAGGAATTAGAAGGCAACAAAAATCAGATTGTCGAAACATTACGGAATTTCAGCATTGAAATTGAGCATATCAAGGCAACTATCGGCCCTACGGTGACGCTTTACGAAATCATCCCGAAGCCCGGTGTACGTATTTCAAAAATCAAGAATCTGGAAGATGATATTGCCTTAAGTCTGGCGGCCTTAGGCATCCGTATCATTGCACCTATGCCGGGGAAAGGCACAATAGGCATCGAAGTGCCCAACAGCAATCCGGAGATGGTGTCTATGCGTTCGGTATTGGCCACAGAGAAGTTTCAAAAAACGGATATGGATTTACCCATTGCGCTTGGCAAGACAATTTCCAATGAAGTCTTCATAGCCGATTTGGCCAAAATGCCCCACTTATTGGTAGCGGGAGCAACGGGACAAGGTAAATCTGTAGGTATCAATGCTATCTTAACTTCCCTGTTATATAAAAAGCATCCGGCTGAGTTAAAATTTGTAATGGTCGATCCAAAAAAAGTAGAGCTATCGTTGTTTAAAAAGATAGAACGCCACTTTTTAGCCAAACTACCGGGCGAGGAAGATGCTATTATTACCGATACCAAGAAAGTCATCAACACATTGAACTCGCTGTGCATCGAAATGGATCAGCGATACGATTTGCTGAAAAATGCAGGTGTACGTAACATAAAGGAATATAATCCTAAATTTGTCAACCGCCGATTAAACCCTGAGGAAGGACATCGATTCTTACCTTATATCGTTCTGGTAGTTGATGAGTTTGCAGATTTGATGATGACGGCTGGAAAGGAAGTTGAAACACCGATTGCGCGTTTAGCGCAATTGGCACGTGCCGTGGGTATTCACTTAGTCATTGCCACGCAACGACCTTCAGTGAATATCATTACAGGAACGATCAAAGCTAACTTCCCGGCCCGTTTGGCTTTCCGGGTAATGACTAAAGTCGATTCACGGACGATTTTGGATACAGGTGGAGCAGATCAATTGATCGGGCGAGGGGATATGCTCTTATCGACGGGCAGTGACCCCATCCGCATTCAATGTGCTTTTGTGGACACCCCAGAGGTAGAGGGAATTTCCGATTTCATCGGTGGACAAAGAGGTTATCCATCGGCACTGTTGCTTCCAGAGTACATTGACGAAAACGGCGAAGGAGGCATAGCTGATTTTGATATCTCGGACCGGGACGCACTATTTGAAGAAGCTGCACGTCTGATCGTGATGCACCAACAAGGATCTACATCATTGATTCAACGCAAACTGAAACTTGGCTACAACAGAGCTGGACGAATCATCGATCAATTGGAAGCTGCCGGTATTGTCGGCCCTTTTGAGGGAAGTAAGGCACGCGAAGTGCTATACCCCGATGAATACTCGCTGGAACAGTATTTAGAAACGTTGAGAAACAATGATTAACATGAAAAAAATTAAGGTATTATGCATTTGCTTGTTCAGTGTGGCTGTCGCTTTCGCACAGACCGACGCCCATGCCAAAAGACTACTGGACGAAGTCTCTAAAAAATACGATGCATATAGCACGATACAATCTGATTTTACATTTACGGCAACACAGGTTCAAGGCGAATCGTATGCCGACAATGGCACTATGTATCTTCATAAACCTAAAAACCAGTACCGCATTAACTTAACGACCCAAGATTTGATCAGTGACGGCAAGTCTAACTGGTCAATCCTAAAGGAAGATCAAGAAATCCAAGTAACCGAGGCCGACAACAGCACAGATGCCATTGGTCCCAATAACCTGTTCACTTTTTACAAGACAGGATTTAAATATGTTTCCATGGATGATGAACGTATAGGACAAGATATACTTAAAGTCATTGAATTAAGTCCGATAGACACCAAAAAGAATTATTTTAAAATTAAGCTGCGTATAAATAAAAATAACCACATCCATGATGTGCTCATTTTTGACAAATCAGGGGCACGTTACACTTACACCATAAAAACTTTGTACGTCAACCATAGCATCCCTACATCAACATTTACATTCAATAAAAATGCGTATCCATCGTTTGAAATTGTAGATTTGAGGTAAAAAATGTTTACATTATGGCAAAGACCACACTCAAAAGCCTGGCTAAAATCTTAAACATGTCAGTCTCTACTGTTTCCAAAGCACTCAGTGATAGCCATGAAATCAGCGAAGCGACAAAAAAAAAGGTGCAGGAATATGCCAGAAAATATAATTACCGACCCAATGTCATCGCGCAATTCTTAAAAACAGGGAAAACGAATACTATTGGTGTTATTTTACCAAAAGTGAGCAATCCTTTTGAATCGCAAATATTGGAAGGTATACAGAAAGCTGCTTTTGAGCAAAACTTCCGAATTGTTATCATGAATAGCTTGGAGAACGAACAAATCGAGAGAAACTCCATCAATGAAATGATTGCCAAAGGTGTAGACGGCTTTCTGTTTTGTCCGATTCACGAAAATTCCAATATAGAATTAATTCAACAAACCATCAAACATACGCCGTTGGTTATATTTGATCGAACCAACTACCCTGTAGAAACGCACAAAGTAGGCGTTTTAAATACGGAAGGAACGTACGAAGCCTGCAAACATCTTTTTGAAACAAACCGTAGGGATATCGCCATATTTTGTGGTGCCCATCAAGGTATTACCGCTGATAGACTAGCGGGCTATATGAAGGCACACGAGGAGTTTGGCATTCCTGTAAGAGAAGAGTTTATTATTTACCTAAAGGTCAAAGATATCCCCGAATTGCATCAGGGCTTAGCTGAAAATGTGCAAAAATTGCTCCATCTACCCCTTGCTCCCAACGCCATTTTAGGGGTGTCGGACACCATTACAACACATTTGTTGGGTATTTTGGCTGAGCTTGGTATATCCGTTCCGCAACAATTGGCCGTTCTGGGCTTTGCAAACACAGACTTAGTCATGTCCTTGAACCCCTCTCTAACGACCATTCGACAACCTGCCAAAGAGATTGGCCAAATCGCGATGCAAAAACTGTTGGAAGTGATTCAAAAAAAGAATAGAAGCCAAATAGAATGGGAGAACATTAAATTGGCGACCACTCTCTTCCCTCGAAAATCGACAGCGTTGTAAGAGAATTGTTAATGATTAATTATGTCTTTGATCTTTTAGATAAAGTTGGATGTCGAAGAGCGATTGTGTTTATGGGCTTAAATGATATTTTAGACTTCGGAAGTTTGTGGAACTTCCGAAGTCTTCTTAATCGTTAAACTTTCACCGCTTTCATCTTTGGCACTAAGGATTTCATGATCACCCAAGCTATCAAATAGGCTAAGCCACAAATTGTAAACATAATGGTATATCCGGTTTCGATTTTTCCTAAAGCATCGTATTTATCAAAGAGGTATCCTCCTAATTTCGATGTAATTACACCGCCTATCCCGCCAGCCATTCCACCTATCCCAGTGATGGAGGCCACTGTGTATTTGGGGAACATATCGGAAACGGTCGTAAAAATGTTTGCTGACCAAGCCTGATGGGCTGATGCGCCTATACCAATCAACAATACAGGCACCCAATAGGATATATATCCCAACGGTTGAGCCAACAAAACCAGCAGTGGAAATAATGCAATTAAAAGCATGGCTTTCATTCTTCCTTCATAGGCGTTATAACCTTTGTTTATAAAATACATCGGAAACCAACCACCCCCGATGCTTCCAAACATGGTCATGCTATATAGAACAGCTAACGGCAACATAATCTCCGTACCTTGCATGTTATATTGATCTTTGAGATAGGAAGGCAACCAGAATAAAAAGAACCACCAAACACCATCTGTTAGAAATTTACCTATGGCAAAGGACCAAGTCTGATTAAATCCCAAAAGTTTGTACCATGGAACTTTCTTCACGGCCTCTACACTGTCTTCTTTCAGAATATCTTCCTGATCGCTATTGATGTAAGCCAATTCTCCAGCAGATAATCGCTTTTGCTTCTGTGGAGTTTCGTATAGCAGAAACCAAAAAATCAACCATAAAAGACCAATAAGTCCCACCACGATAAACGTGGACTGCCAACCCCACTTATAGGCCATCAACGGCACAACAACAGGGGCCAAAATAGCACCGACATTCGACCCTGAATTGAAAATTCCAGTTGCCAAAGCTCTTTCCTTTTTAGGAAAATACTCTGCCGTCGTTTTAATGGCTGCCGGAAAGTTCCCAGACTCTCCGATGCCCAAAACAACGCGAGCCAAGATAAAACCTAAAACAGAAACGGAAAGGCCGGTTACACCAAATATAGCCAAAAAATTGGCCGTTGCATTGCCGAGTCCTTCTGCATAAGCATGGATAGCCGCCCCAATTGACCAAAGAACTATAGCAATAGCAAAACCTTTTTTTGTGCCAAGCTTATCGATAAACCTTCCTGCAAAAAGCATAGATACGGCATACGCAAATTGAAAAGCAGCCGTGATATTTCCATAATCCGACTTACTCCAACCAAACTCCTCCTCCAACAAAGGGTGCAACAAACTCAGCACCTGACGGTCAAGGTAATTAATCGTTGTGGCAAAGAATAGCAAGGCACAAATCGTCCATCTATACTTCCCTATTTTTTCGTTTATCATGTTGTTATGGTTTAAATATATGTGTTAGCTTATTCGTTATTAGCTTTGGTGCTCATCTTTAAATTTTACCTAGAAAGGGGAGTCGATATTGCAGTGTTTCTGATTTCTAACTTCTTACTTTTAACTACTAATTTTTTACTTTCAGCTTCTGATGATTCCTAATTCCAAGCCCCGTAACTCAGCCAATCCTCTCAACCTCCCAATGGCCGAATAGCCGGGAAAGGTCTGCTTAGCTAAATCGTCCAACATCTGGTGACCATGGTCTGGTCGAAAAGGAATAGGTGTTTCTCTCAATTGATTTTCAAACACCAACTCTTTCATCACAGCATACATATCCACATCGCCATCCAAATGGTCAGCCTCATAAAAACTACCGATCTCATCTCGTTTCACATTTCTGAGATGGACAAAGTTGATGCGATGGCGCAATTTCTTGAACATCTGCGGCAAATCATTTTCTGGTCCTGCGCCCAACGAACCCGTACAAAAACATATACCATTAAAAGGTTTATCCACACTACGAATGATTTTTTCAAAATCATCGATATTACTGGCAATTCGGGGCAGGCCTAAGATAGGGTACGGTGGATCATCCGGGTGGATGGTCATTTGTATGCCATTGGTCTCACAAACCTCGGCAATAGATGAAAGAAAATAGGCTAAATTATCCCTTAAACCATCAAAACCGATTTTTTTATACAGCTCAATACTCTGCTTTAACCCTTCCAACGATGCACCTTTCTCTCCGGGGATACCCATTAATACATTTTCCTCGAGTGCCTTCAACTCGTCTGGGGAAAGTGCTTGATGCTTGCGCTTTGCCTGCGAAAGAGTCTCAGGGACATAAGATAATTCGGCTTCTTCACGTTGCAAAATGTACAGATCAAAAATAGCCAGATCTATCCAATCAAAATACAATGCTTTCGAGCCATCCCTCATCACCAAATCCAATTGCGTACGTGTCCAATCCAGCACGGGCATAAAATTATAGCACACGATCTTGATGCCACAATCAGCCAAGTTTTGAAGCGTTTGTCTATAGTTTTCCAAATAATGCTCCACTTGATCCGATCGGGTCTTGATTGCCTCATGCACAGTTACACTCTCCACAACCGACCACACCAGTCCTGCCTCCTCAATGATTCTTTTCCTTTCCAGAATTTCTTTCTTGGGCCAGACGTCACCATGTGGTATATGGTGTAATGCCGAAACAATTCCGGTGGCACCGGCTTGCTTTACATCCTGCAAGGAAACAGTGTCATTCGGTCCATACCAACGCCATGTTTGCTCTAAGAATTTTTTTTCCATCATCCCTTCATTAAACCCCACACCACGCATTAAACCCACCATCCACAAAAACCGTTTCACCCGACACAAAAGCAGATGCATCGCTCAATAAATACACTAACGTTCCTTCTAGTTCCGCCGGTTCGCCTAACCTTAAGTAAGGGGTATTGTTGACGAATTTCTGTGCACGATCGGTATAGCTTCCGTCTTCATTGGTCAACAAAGCCCGGTTCTGTTCAGTCAAAAACACACCAGGCGCAATAGCGTTCACTCGGATTTTATTACTATATCGCAGTGCAAGCTCTGTTGCCATCCATTTGGTAAACCCATCAATGCCATGCTTCGCAACAGTGTAGCCCAAAACTCGGGTAATCGGACGGCTGGCGGCCAGGGATGAAATATTGATAATTGCTCCTTTGCCGTTCTTGGCTATAACTTCCCCAAAAATTAAAGTAGGAATGATCGTACCGTAAAGATTCAGCTCGATGGCCTTGATTGTGTCAGCTATTTTGTTGTCGAAAATATCCTGATCCAGGCCAATGGTAGCTCCGGGTATATTTCCGCCTGCTGCATTCACCAAACCATCAATGGTTCCCCATTTTTCTAATATAGCCGTTTTAGCCTGTTTCATAGATTCCTCATCCATTACATCTGCTACAATAGCCAATCCCTCCCCTCCAATATCTTCGATAAGTCGGACACGATCATCGGCTTTTTCTTGGTTTCGACCAATAACACATACTTTTGCGCCTGCTTCGGCAAGCGCCTTCACAAAAGATTTACCCAAAATTCCAGTACCGCCTGTTACAACGATGACTTTTCCTTTGAGTGAAAAACGTTCTAAAATACTCATTGCCTAATTTCTGGTTTATATATTCAATTATACCTAATTTTTTCTATAAAGCCGAAAACAACTCCCTGAAAATTAACGATAACGATTGCGTAAATGATTTTTAAAAAAAATAAAAATTAAGCGTAACTTAACCTTCGGAAAAACCAATTCATCAATATATGTCGTATATTCTCTCTTTCGGTGAAATATTAATCAGGCAACAACGTGTAGGAGATCATTTTTTCGAACCCGAAAAAAATTATTTGGAAATATTTCCCGGCGGTTCTGAAGCTAATGTAGCGGTATCTTTGGCACTGATGGGCCACGAGGTTTCCTATGTAAGTGCCTTTCCTGAAAATGCACTATCACATGACATCCTTGGAAAACTGGAAGAACTTCAGATAGACACCTCAAAAGTCATCTTTTCGGGAGATCGTATCGGTAGCTATATCCTTATGTCGGCGAATGGCCTATCCAAAGGAGAGGTCATATACGACCGAAAATATTCAAGCTTTAGCCAATTGGAAGTGGAAAACATCGATATTGACCAATTATTGGATGATGTCAACTGGCTACATTGGACAGCCCTAACTCCTGCCTTGAATCAGCAAATGGCCATTGTGATACATCACCTTTTAAAAGAAGCGAAAGCTCGTGGCATTAAAATTTCTGTTGATTTAAATTACAGAAACAAGCTCTGGCAATACGGAAAACAACCCATCGACGTCATGCCGATACTGGTAGAATACTGCGATGTCATCATGGGAAACATCTGGGCGGCCAACAAAATGCTAGGAACCTTCGTAGATGACACCTTGGATAGAGATACACCGCAGGAAACTTTTCTGATGATGGCAGAGGCTTCGGCAAAAGAAGTTTTTCAGAAATTTCCGAATTGCCGCCACATAGCATATACCTTTCGGTTTATGGACAGCCCGACCCACAATCTCTTTTATGGCACATACCATACGCCCGAAACCAATGTCCACTCCCAAACATTTGAAACCTTTGAAGTAATAGACCGAATCGGAAGTGGAGATGCCTTCATGGCCGGATTTATCCACGGACTGGTACAGGACAAAAATCCGCAGGAAGTCATAGATATCGCGACTGGTGCAGGTTACCATAAGCTATTCGTAAAAGGTGATTTTGGAGATGGGAAATATGAATAATTGGAACAAGGAACAAAGAGAAAGGAACAAGGACAAAAGATATATTTATTAACCTTGAACTTTAAACATTAAACCTTAAACTTTAAACAAAAAAATGAACACCCTATTAAACACCATCCGACAATACCCAGTAATTCCAGTATATTATAACGATGATACAACTACCTGTATAGAAGTCTTAAAGGCTTGCTATGAGGGTGGCATCCGCATATTTGAATTCGTAAACCGAGGGGCACAGGCCAAAGAAAATTTCAAAGCATTGCTCCAATACAAGAGCGAGCATTGTCCGGATCTGAAATTGGGCATCGGTACGATTAAGACAGCGCAACAAGCAAAAGAATTTGTAGAGCTGGGCGCAGCATTTATCGTCAGCCCCATCATCGTGACAGAAATTGCGGCGGAGACATCGGATAAAGGTATTTTATGGATTCCCGGATGCATGACGCCTACAGAGATTGCACTGGCTGAACAACTACGTGCACCATTAGTAAAACTATTCCCCGGTGATACCTTAGG
>JBEBRE010000113.1:0-9653 GCA_040394995.1 Sphingobacterium wenxiniae | reverse complement strand
GGCACGAAAAGAGAAATTATCACCGATATTACATTGGGCATTGCCTCGCCAGAAGCCATGGCGGCAAAGGCATTGACTTTAAAAGAGCAGGGGGCGGAAGCCTTGAAGGTCAAGTTGGGGAAAAAACCACAGGATGATATTGCCCGTATCCGGGAAATCCGCAAAGCTGTGGGATTTGATATTCCTGTCCGCATTGATGCCAACCAAGGTTGGACATTCGAAGAGGCCGTGGAGGCCTTGACGGGACTGGAACCTTTTAAAATTCAGTTTTGCGAACAACCCATGCGTACCTACAATGATCACCTGTTGCCCGAATTGAGAAGCCGCACCATTGTGCCCATCATGGCTGACGAATCAGTTTATTCGCACCGCGATGCGGAACGTCTTTGCCGTAACGACGCGTGCGATTACATCAACATCAAATTCTCCAAATCAACAGGCATTGCCGAATCCTTGAAAATACAACAGGTAGCCCGTGAATACGGAGTGCCTTGCATGATCGGAGGCATGTTGGAATCCCGCTTAGCATTGGCCGCAAAAGTGCATTTTGCTTATGCCGCGCCAAATGTGAAATTCTATGATCTGGACACCTGTATGGTGGGGCATCTGGAAGATCCGGTGGAAGGTGGCGTACAATATCACGGCTACCATATTTCCATATCAGATGCGGTGGGTATTGGCGCGGATATCAAGCAAGAATTTTTGGACAGATGCGAAAAATGGACGGTGTAACCTAATCTTTTTGCTGGCGCGCGACTACAGTCGCGTGCCCATGCAACATACCACATATTTTTACGAACTTTAGGTTATGGAAACGCAGTCATGGACTATAGGCACACAAGAAATGATCATCCTGTTTATCTTTGTGGTGGTCTTTGTGCTTTTTGGTTTGATCTTTAGGTTTCTATTGCGGCGAAAGTGAATTCCTTTCATTACATGTCCCTTAGTTTCCTTACCTTTGCATTTGTATCAGAAAAAGAATGATTATGAGCACACAGAAAGGTCCTATTTCACAATTTATCGAGAAAAACTACCTGCATTTCAATGCCGCGGCGTTGGTGGATGCGGCCAAAGGATATGAGACACACCTATTGGAAGGTGGGAAGATGCTGATTTCCTTAGGTGGAGCCATGAGTACAGCCGAATTGGGAATTTCGTTGGCGGAAATGATCCGTCAGGACAAAGTGCATATTATATCCTGCACAGGTGCAAACTTGGAAGAAGATGTCATGAACTTGGTGGCACACTCGCACTACAAACGTGTACCTAATTACCGTGATCTGACGCCTGAACAAGAAAGAGAATTGCTGGACCAGCACTACAATCGGGTAACCGATACCTGTATTCCGGAAGAAGAAGCTTTCCGTCGCCTACAAAAACATTTAGAAGATGTATGGCATGCGGCAGAAGCAAAAGGGGAACGCTACTTGCCACACGAATTTTTATATCAAGTGGTTAATTCGGGTGTTTTGGAACAATACTATGAGATCGATCCCAAAAATTCCTGGATTGTGGCGGCAGCGGAGAAAAATCTCCCTATCGTTTGTCCGGGCTGGGAAGATTCCACAACGGGCAATATCTTTGCCGCGAACGTTATAAAAGGCAACTTGAAAGCCAGTACTGTGAAATCGGGCATTGAATACATGATTTACCTGACAGAATGGTATCGTTCCAATTCCGCCGGAAAAGGCGTGGGCTTCTTCCAGATAGCCGGTGGTATATCCGGAGATTTTCCGATTTGCGTAGTGCCTATGATGTATCAGGATTTGGAATGGGAAGATGTGCCTTTTTGGTCGTACTTCTGCCAGATTTCAGACTCGACAACTTCCTATGGTTCATATTCCGGCGCAGTTCCCAATGAAAAAATCACCTGGGGCAAATTGGATATCGATACACCTAAGTTTGTCGTGGAATCGGACGCAACCATTGTGGCACCATTGATTTTTTCGTATATTTTAGGACATTAATCCTCCCCCCCCCAATCCCTCCAAAGGAGGGGAGTGGGTTTGTTTTTAACATGAGCAATCTACTGACAAATAACCCTGTTGCCTTAAAAGCACTGATGTCGGAAACGCTTTTCTCGACCGGTGCTGACAGCCTGTCAATGGACGTCGTGCCTGAAAATATAGTGGAGGAAACAGAAGCCCAGGCCATATCCAAAAATAAAGGCGAAACCTTTGTTTACCAAGGGGATAAGTCGACTGGTATCCTGTTCATCCTTCGCTATCCGGATTATCCCTATTTTTCGCCACAGGCCGAAGAGGCTTTTGTGAAAACAATTGGAGCCTTGCAGCTGACATTGCAAAACGTTGCCGTGGTCAATTTGGCTAATGCACACAATCCCAATGATTTCAAACAGATCATGGATTTTTTTAATCCAATAAAGATTACGTTGTTGGGCGTTGAGCCGGCTTCGTTAAAACTCCCAGCCATACCCCATAATTCCTATATGAAAGGAAAAAGAGCCACTGTTTTTAATACCTTTAGTTTTGAAGAAATGTTTGCGGATGTGGGTAAGAAAAAAGCCTTTTGGATGGAGTTTAAGACGTTTATTAATGGTTAATTGTCAATAATCATAGATCGTTTATTATGAGGGACAATGTTGTTAAAAATCTGAGTTTTGGTTTTGCGGTTCGAATTGTAAAACTGTATCGATATCTGTGTGAGGATAGAAAGGAATTAGTGTTCCTTAACCTTAACCACTAATAATTAACCATTATGATTGAACTGGTATTTGCCACCAACAATGCACACAAATTGGAAGAGGTGCGAGCCATTATTGGCAATAAATTTATCCTAAGGTCGCTGGAAGATATTAATTGTCATGACGACATTCCCGAAACAGGTGCCACGTTTGCGGAAAACGCCAAACAGAAGACGGATTATTTGGTGAACAAATATGGTCTGTATTGCTTTGGCGACGATTCGGGATTGGAAGTGGATGCCTTGGATAAAGAACCGGGCGTGTATTCTGCGCGTTATTCCGGTTCGCGTGATATGGAAAAGAACATAGACTTGGTGTTGCAAAAATTGGGAAGCAATCCTCATCGGACAGCACGATTCAAGACGGTGATATCCCTATATTTGAATGAACAGCAATATTTCTTTGAAGGTGCCATTGAAGGTAGCATCATTGCGGAACGACGTGGTACGGAAGGTTTTGGTTACGATCCAATTTTTGTTCCTGATGGCTATACCAGAACGTTCGCACAAATGAGCGCATCAGAGAAAAATATCATTAGCCATCGGGCGATTGCAGTCTCCAAATTGGCTGCGTTTTTAAAGACGGTTTAATACCTCTTTTGGCGATGAATGTTCTGTTTCGGTTTCCGTTTCTTCTAGCTCTTCTGTGGTTGTCGTTGTTTCCGTCTGCTCAGCGGTTGTTTCCTCTTGTGCGGTTTCTGATGGCTTTTCAATTTCTGTACCATCAGGAGGTAAGTCACTTGCCTTTTCGATTTCTCGTTTTCTGCTCATCATATCCTCTTTGGACTTCGGTCGATCTTGCGGACGCCAAATAAATCCGGGCAGTACCTCATTCTCTTGCGTAACCAAGGCAAAAGGATAAACTTTCTGATCTACCTTTCGGATAGTAATATAGTCAATAATCTTTTTGTCTTCCATTTTGATCTTGATCCGTGCCCCGCGATCGTGGAACATCTCGGTGATGATCTTCCGCTTTTCGTCTGCCTGAAACACCAAATTTTCGGCATTGCCATCCACAAATAGTCGATCAATACTGTTGTTTGCAAAGAATGCAGTTATTTTTCGTCCTTTCAGCTGATTGAATTTCACGGTATCCAGCACCGTATTCACCATAAAGGCATTTCCAACCAAAAGCGCATTATCTAGCTTCTGGTGCAGCATTTGCAGATATATGGTGTCAGACGAAATCTGTGAACCCTCCGCCCAGATCATCGGTTTTCCCATGAATCGGAACATGGAGTCAGCCATACCGTAATACACCGAATCTGCAACGGCCTGCAGATCGGATTTAAACATACGAACGTTATAATAGGCCTTCACTATCCTGGTACGTGCGGTGTCCAAGGCAAGCGAATCGGGCGGGAGCTTGTATGTTGTATCAGGTGTCTGCGCGACGTTTATGGCTTCATTCATGAGACTGTCGGCTTCACCACCCATTGGGATGACAGCTTGCCGGCGGATAATAGAATCCTGCTTGAGATTCTTCCCGATATCCATCATACCTTCCTCTTTTTTGGGCACCTGTGTCGTCGTTGGCTTTTTGTTCTCACTGTCCGGTATTTTTGGTGGCTCTGGTTTTTGCAAAGGCTCCTCGATCTTAAGAGAATCTATGTCTACCCGAAGGGAGTCCGTCAATGATGCAATGCTGTCCGTTTCTAAATTGGAAAAACGGGCATCCTGTAGGTCGTCGGCATCCTCCCCATCTCCATAATCAATATCGTCATCTACTTCCAGTTCGCCACCGTCACGATCTAAGTTAAAATGCAGGGGTTTGTAATCCTTTAGCAAGATAAGCTTTGAAAATAAGGTATCGGCCGTGAGATAGACAGAGTCGACCTTGGCCGAAGGTTTGACCGTTAATGAGTCGTTTGTCGGTAAAATGTTCTCTTCTGTGGCAACTTTTTCATCGCTTGTTTCCAACCGGTCTTTTTCGGCAATGTTTCTTGGTAGATCTGTGGAGACAATCACACTATCGGGTGGTGTATTCTCCGTGGAATCATTTTGTACGACTGTGATGACAAGCGGATTATCCGTCATGGTAATAGAGCCATCCGCTTGGTTGTACAGGCCATAGCCTCCATAGGCATAAAATTTATCAGTGGTATCAACAAATACCACGTTTCGAAAAGCTTTTCCGACGCCACTGTTGCGTTCGTAGTATAGACTGTCTCCCTTTAAGAATCGTGCGCCTTCGGTGTACAAATTATTTTTTGAAAACTTGGCAATGCCCAGTTCGGTATGATAGTCACCTTTTTCCGTATAGAGATTTTCTCCTTTGTTTCCCTTGATGTTTGTTGGTCCGAAAAAATAGGTCATGCGTTGCGTGGAGTTGTAACGCATGGTATCGGTATAGATTTTCGCTTCGGCTGTCCTGACGACGACCTGGTTGCGGAAATAGGCATCTTGGGTATTCTCAAAATAATAACCATTTTTAGACGTGATGGTGTCGTTTCGGGTGATAATACGTCCTCCGCCAGTGTATGTACCGATTTTATCCCGCATCTTGTATATGAGGTGATTGGTGGTGAGTACGGAGCTGGCGTCTACCATGCGCACATTATTGGTCAAGGTGGCTATCTGTGGTGTTGCGTCATAATGTAGCCTGTCGGCATAGATAATCGTTCCGTCCGGTTGTGTGATAACTACTTTGCCAAAAGCTTCGAAAAACTGCCGTCCGATTTCGTCCTCATACAATATCCCGCTATCAGCTGTTAAGGTGCTTCCTTTGTGTGCATAGACGGGCTGAATACTGCTCAATGCTTTTTGGTTGATAAAATTACTATGCGAAGATGACACAATCCTTACCCTATCCTGGTCTTGTGCAGACAGGAACGATACGCAAAATAGTGTCAATATGAACAAGACATAATACCTCATCGCCGCAAAAATAGCTATTTAAACAGCAAATTTTTGTTAAACGGAAAATTTAATTGCGTTCTTCGTCGCTCGATGCAGGAAGCTGATAATGGATATTGTCCGGCATCGGGAGGTTGTAGAGACGCGCAATTGCGCGTCTCTACCTCTGCGGATTAGCCATTAACCATTAACCGGTGCCATTCATTGCAAAAACAACAAATTTGGATGCGTTCGCCTTGGATGCATATACAAATCATTTTTTGTCAACTGTTAAAATGTTACCTTTGATGTATGGATTTGCTGGAGAGATTTAAAGCATACCTGGAAGAGGTGCTTTTAATCGGTCATGATGATCGGGTTTTGCTGGCAGTGAGCGGAGGCAAGGATTCTATGCTGATGGGCTTTCTTTTCAAGGAATCAGGGTATGATATAGCTATCGCCCACTGTAACTTCCAATTGCGGGGGGAAGCATCTGATTTAGATGAAGCATTGGTCAAGAATTTTGCCCAAGGAAATGCTATTCCTTTTTTTGCCAAACGATTTGATACCGTCGCATTTGCCCAAGAAAACGGTATTTCTATACAGATGGCTGCACGAGAATTGCGTTATCAATGGTTTGAGGAGTTGCGGAAAGAGGTGCAAGCTAAATGGATTGCGGTTGCGCAACATCAAAATGACCATATTGAAACGGTATTGTTAAACCTGACACGTGGAACAGGTTTGCAGGGCTTGCAAGGGATTTTACCGAAAAGGGAAAGTACCATCCGGCCTCTCCTGTTTTTGAACAGCGAAGAGATTGCCCAATTTGTGAAGGCTAACCGCATACCCTTTCGGGATGATGCCTCAAACTTTTCGACTAAATATGCCCGTAATAAAATCCGATTGGAAATCATTCCTAAATTCAAGGAAATTACTCCAGATTTTGAACGGATTTTTTTACAGAACATCCGGCATTTTCAAGAAAGCCATGAGCTGTTGCAATCGTTCATCTCACCGATTCGTGAACAGCTTTTTGTGAAAAGGGAAAATGTAGTGGAAATCAAAAAAGAAAAGATATCCCCCTATTTGAACAATATGCCATTGATGTTTGAGCTGTTCAGGCCTTATGGTTTTTCAAAGGCGATCCTGCAAGATCTGCGGGAAAATTGGCAAGGCGTATCGGGAAAGGTTTTTGAATCGCCTTCTTATAAATTGTTGTTAGATAGAGAATTGTTATATCTGAAACAGGACAGTGTTGAAGAAGATGATGCTATCGTCGAAATATATGCCGATACGGCGTCTGTTGTCTTTGGTGGACATGTTTTCAGTATGGGAATAACGGATGATCTATGTTTAGATGGGAATCCTGCTTTGGCCAAGCTGGATTATGATAAATTGCTGTTTCCCCTGACCTTGCGGTATTGGCAGGAAGGCGATGTTTTCCATCCGTTGGGTATGCAGGGAAAAAAGAAGCTGAGCGACTTTTTCATACAGCAGAAGGTTCCGCTTTTCGAAAAGAAAAACATGCCGCTATTGATTAATGGCAACGGGGATGTGTTATGGGTGGTGCACTATCGCATCGATAATCGCTATAAAATAGTGAAAAGTACAAAAAAAGTCTTTACATTAGTCTGTAAATAAACGTATGAGCGAGCATTATCTTTTTCAGGAAAAGCAATATTTGGGTCGCGACGCGACGTGGATCAGCGTACGGATGATACTGGTGTTGTTCTGCTTCATTGCTTCCTACCTTAATTTGGAGAATATGCCCTCGCGGCAATTATTCTTTATTGTGGGCGTTGGAGTCATTATTGTTTCCGTGCTCATGATTTACATGGTGCACTATAAGACCGTGGTAGATGGCAAGAATCTGACCCTTAGCGGACTTTGGTCCTCTAAATTAGTGAAAATTGATTTGTACAATATTGCTAAAGTGGAAGTTAAGCGTTATAGCACCTTTATCTTTAACAATCCGGTTTACAATCTGCATAAAAACGGCAAAATTCGCTTTTATTCGGGCGGAAAGGATGCGGTATGGCTGACGGACAGGGAAGGATTGGTTTATATTATCGGGTCGCATAAGCCAGAGGAATTGGCACGTGCCATAATAGAGGCGAAGCGGCAGTTGAAATCTTAAAAAATGTTAACCTCTCCGATGCTGACATTGCATTGACTAAAGATTATTTGGTTTTTATTACATTTGATAAAAGTTAAAAAGGAATGGAATTGCTTAAAATTATTGCTATATTTTTGATTGTCTTCTACGGCGTTAAATACCTGTTTCGCTTGTTGATGCCCTTTGCTTTGCGCAAAATGACAGAAAGATTGATGCAGAAGGCGCAACAATCACAATTTAATGGGCAACAAGGGTCTTATCAATATCAATACGGTAATCCTTTTGACCAATTCAAGCAACAGAATCGTAAAAAAGAAGGGGAAGTGCGGGTGGATTATGTACCACAGGATGAATCGAAATCCCAGAAGAAAGGCACGCAAACGGCCGGAGAGTTTATTGATTTTGAAGAGATTAAATAGTGAAGAGTCTAAAAAGGCGTTTTCTATAAACGGAGTTTATTTGGTAGGGGCAAAAGATTTTTTGCCCCTACCTTTTTTAATTTTTAATTATTGATACTTTTGTATGTTTTTAATGGTATCAATGAACCTTTTAGGTTTTTGACTTTTTCCTTTTCAACATGTGGCTGAAGCAACTTTCTGTTCTGAATTTTAAAAACTATACGGAATCTTCCTTGGAGTTTGTTCCCCAGATAAATGCTTTTGCTGGTCCAAACGGAGCAGGGAAAACCAATTTGTTGGATGCCGTTCACTATTTGGCTCTCTGTAAGTCTTATTTTAATCCAGTCGATACCCAGCATGTAAAAAAGGGTTTCGATTGGTTTATGGTACAAGGGGCCTTTGAAAGGGATCAAGTAACGGATGTTGTTTCATGCAGTGTAAAGAAAAACCAGAAGAAGCAGTTTAAGAAGAACAAAAAAGACTACCAACGTTTAGCCGATCATATTGGACAATTTCCATTGGTTATGATTTCACCCAATGACTCGGCTATTGTGACCGATGGGAGTGAAGAGCGCCGGAAATTTATGGACAATGTCATTTCTCAAACGGACAACCATTACTTGGATACGCTTATCCAATATAACAAATTGTTATTGCAACGCAATGCATTATTAAAGCAGGTGAAGCAAACGGGTATATTGGATATGGGGCTGTTGGGCGTGCTTAATCTACAACTCGTTGAAATAGGCGAAGTCATCTACCAGCGGCGGAAAATATTTATGCAGGAATTCTTGCCCGAGTTTGCCCGATATTATCAGTTTTTAACAGATGATGCGGAGCAGGTTTCGTTGGTTTACGAGTCACCATTAATGGAGCAGGATTTTCTTGCGCTATTGGAATCTAATTTGGAAAAAGATCGGATATTGGAACGCACCTCGCAGGGTATCCATAAGGACGATCTGCTATTTAGCATCCATGAGGGTATGCCCTTGAAAAAATTTGGTTCACAAGGTCAGCAAAAATCCTTTCTTATTGCCTTGAAATTGGCACAATATCGTTTTCTCCGTACCAAGAAGAAGGATAAACCACTCTTACTACTGGATGACATCTTTGATAAGTTAGACGAAAAACGCACCAAGAAACTGATGAAATTGGTTTCGGACGATGAATTTGGGCAGATTTTCCTGACCGATACCGATGCGGGCAGAATTAGGGATATTTTTGATGAAATTGCCCAGCCTATTCGTATTTTTGAAGTGAAAGGAGGAACCGTGGATGTATAAGAAGAAACTGGACGAAATACCTACCAAGGATGATATCGGCATTAAGGAAGCCGTTGAAAAATGGATAGAAACCTATCGCCTTCGTTCTAAATTTGACGAATCGTCCATTATAAATGCCTGGCCTGAAATTATTGGCAAGGCCATTGCCAACCGCACCCAAAAGATTTACATCCATGATAAAAAGCTCTTTGTCAAGGTCGAGTCTGCCGTCATCAAGAATGAACTGGCGATGATGCGTCGGCAGATTATCGGTCGCGTGAATGAATACGTAGGGCATGTCATTGTAGAAGAATTTGTTATTTTGTAGCCATGGAGCTT
>JBEBRE010000112.1:0-9774 GCA_040394995.1 Sphingobacterium wenxiniae | reverse complement strand
GTGTCGTGAAGTCGCTGACGATCAACGGAGTTCTACCGATTGGAGTCACGGTGAGCTATACCGGCAACGGCCGTACGGATGTAGGTACGCAGGAGGTGGTCGCTACGGTCAGTGGCGCAAACTACGAGGACCTGGTACTCAAGGCGGATTTGACGGTTGCCAAAGCAGATATCACGGGCATTGGTTTTGCCGACGGCAGTTTTGTGTACGACGGCACGGGGAAGTCGCTTGCGATAACAGGCGCTCTACCGACCGGGGCAACGGTGAGCTATATTGGCAATATCCGTACGGATGCCGGCACGCAGGAGGTGGTCGCTACGGTCAGTGGCGTAAACTACGAGGACCTGGTACTCAAGGCGAATCTGACCATTACCAAGGCCGACATTACGGGCGTCACGTTCACGGGCGGTAGCTTTTTCTACGATGGTGTCGTGAAGTCGCTGACGATCAACGGAGTTCTACCGATTGGAGTCACGGTGAGTTACAGCAACAACAGCCGTACAGATGCAGGTTCACAAACAGTCACGGCAACCATATACGGTGGTGAGAACTATAACAATTTGATAATTAATTCCGTACTGACCATTAACAAAGCACCGCAGACAATTACATTCGTTTCTCCGGGTGTATTGGGGAGGAACGCCGGAATGGTTAACCTTGATGTATCCGCGAGTAGCGGATTGCCAATAAGCCTTTCGGTGGATGATGCTAGTATCGCTACCGTCAACGGCACTAGGATGAACATACTGCGCCTTGGTACAGTGACGGTCACGGCCATACAGTCTGGCAATGCGAACTACGAAGCCGCACCACCGGTATCTATTACCATACAGATAGCTAACGACGGTACGGAAACTCCTTTGCCGATCCGTGTGCATCAGGCTGTATCACCCAATGGCGATGGTGTCAACGAGTTTCTGATGATTGAGGGCATAGTAGACTATCCGGAGAATAAACTGACCATCTTTGACAAGTCAGGAAAGGTATTGGCAGAAATTGAGCGTTATAACAACCGGGATCGTGTGTTTACAGGACAATACGTACACGATGCTACTTATTACTATATTCTGGATATTAAGGTCGATGATCGATGGCAACGGGAGAAAGGATTCTTTGTGGTGAAGAGAAGCGTTAATTAATGGTTCCTTTGGAAATGTTTGTTAAGGTTTAAAGATTCAAGATTGGTCGTGATGGACTGCTGGTCAAGGAATTATAGTTATCACAAAAACCAAATAAGTAACATTTCAGATAATATAGCAATGAGGTAGACTTCTCATAATAACATACTGTCCACTGATAACTAAATAAAAAATGAAAAAAACACTTATAACATTACTCTTGTTGCCTCTATTTACAATGGCCCAGCACGGTCTAAGCTATAATCAATTTGGACAATTGCGTAATACATTCAACAGTTCGCTGAGTACGATGGACACCCAAGGAAGTTTCTCTATGCTTGGCCGTAGCCAATGGACAGGTGTGGACGGTGCCCCCAAGTCTATTTGGATAAGCGGTAACGTTGGTTCCCATAACGCACTGCTGTCGTTAGGGATGGACGCTAAACATGTGGCATTAGGTGTCGTCAAAGAGAGTGAATTTTCGGCCTTTGTCGCCAAGGCGGTCCGACTATCGGCAGACGAGTACCTAAGTCTGTCGATGGGCGGGGGGCTAATCTACTTTCAGGGACAGTATAGCCAGTTAGACCCCAATGACCCCTCTTTTCGAAGCAATATCCAAGAGACTAACGGTTTGTTAAGTGTTGGTACGTCATATTATCGTCTAGATCACTATTATGTAGGTATTTCCATGCCCCGATTTTCGCTAAACCGGCGGAAAAATAGAGAGTACGAATTCAAAAATGTGTATTATATTACTGCAGGAGCGTTGATAGATTTGGATGATATGTTCCATGTCAGACCATCCTTTTTGGTTAGCCACATGGATGAACGGACACCCCGTTATGACTTAAGCCTATTGCTGTTTATGGCGCGAAAGCTT
The DNA here is from genome assembly GCA_040394995.1 of Sphingobacterium wenxiniae. Taxonomy (GTDB): domain Bacteria; phylum Bacteroidota; class Bacteroidia; order Sphingobacteriales; family Sphingobacteriaceae; genus Sphingobacterium; species Sphingobacterium wenxiniae_A. The sequence continues at coordinate 7,776 of JBEBRE010000112.1, read as the reverse complement.
GGATTGGGGATCGGAGTGCAAAACCAAGGAGATCTTTCCGCCTTAATGCAAGTAAACTATGGAGATTTTGGCATAGGGTATAGTTATCAATTCAGTCCAAAGAATCCGACCCTGAACCAACGGATTTCAACCAATACACATGAAGTCGGTTTGCGGTACCGTGTAGGAGGAATCGGATTGTTGTAATTTTGTTTACGAAGGATATTAAGCTTACTTTTTCTTAAAACGCATAATAGCTATATCGTCCATGATAAAATGAAGAACATCATCCTGCACGTCAAAAATAGTTACTTTTTCTAAGGATTGCATGAATACACGTTCTCCGTCTCCTGGACACGCCATTTTAGTCATTGCTAAAGGAGCAAACCGAATATGGTGATTTTCGATCGTTACACTTCCTGAAAAGTTATTGCAACTATTGTTTCCCGAGACTCTTGCGATGCCTTTTTCAAACACCAATGTAGGTTTTCTTCCGGGATACAATTGATCAAAGCTGTTTCCTTTAGGATCCATGACGTAATCTAGTTCCCAGGTGCCTTCCAATGCAGAATTTTTATTTGAAACTTGTTTAAATATGGCAAGTGGTGCTCCATTACCCTGCGCAAAGACCAACAGGTCATTTTCCATGCGGTAGCGGTCTGCTTTTTCAAACAAATTTTGTAATCCCTGCTCTGCACTCATATCCATACAAGCCATCATTGTAGACATGCCACGAGAGAATTCGATGCCGTTATTTTTTTTCATCTCATACGTGCCACCGATACCATTACATCCGCCATTTGCGGTATAGCGCCCTGTGGTATCCAATTCTAGATAAGGCATTTTTCCGTTAACCTTTTCTGCTACCGGGTTGCCTTCCACTTCGATCAATTGCCATTTTTTACCTATAATCTCCGGAGAGCCTGGTTCTGCTGATTTTTTCACAGCACAGCTATTTGCCAGCAACAATAAAGCTACTACCGCGTAGCTCCATTTCATTTTTGTCATTATTGTTTTCATAATTATTCTATTTATTTCCTATTAAAACGATATTTTCAATATATTATCCCAACGACACATTGTAAGACAATAAGTGTGCCAAGCAGAATATTGTATCTATTTATGATTATTTAAAAAGAATATTATTCTTTGATAATTTGATAAAACAGAATTATAGATTTTCTTAAAAGCGAGTAAGAAGCAAAATTTCAAGAGCGATAAGGTTCGTAGACTGGGTAAAGCTTCTTCACAAAAAAGCCGTCCCACTATTTGGGACGGCTTTTTATTTGTTGCATGAAGCGATTTTATTTATTCTCTTTCGCTTTATTCTCCTTGTATTCTTTGTTTAAAGCTTCGACGACTTCATTTGTGATTTCTAGTTTGGAATCGGCAAAAAGTACTGTCGGATTGGTTTTGGAATAGGTGAGCACCAACGTATAGCCTTTTTCCTCCGCATGCTTCTTGAGGTATTCCGTAATTGTGTTGTACACATTATTGAACTCGGTTGCTTCATCTTGCGCAAGCGAAGCAGAAGCGTTTTGGTCCAAACGGCCCAATTCGTCTTGCTTACGGGCTAATTTTTCCTCTGTAGCTTGGCGTTCAGATGCACTCATGGAAGCTGCTTTTTGCTGATATTCGGCTATTTCCCTTTGGAAAGCCTGACCTTTGGCTTGCAAGTCGTCTTGTGCTTTCTTCACTTTGCCTTGCAGTTTTGCACGGATGTCCTTGAAGTATTCGTATTTTTCCGAAAGAGAGTCTGAATTGATATACACGATCTTTTCTGCTTTTTCAGCAGCAGTTACTAGAGTTTTCGTGGAATCATTTGTTCCTGTGGCACCTGTTTGGGCGTTTTGGTTGCAGGATGCAACGATCGCAACTCCTATTAATCCCAATGATACTTTTGATAACGCTTTAAATAATTTATTCATTTTTAAAAATTTTCCTGTTTTATCGTTCCAACGGACAAACCTAACACAAAAAAATTAAATTTCCTTGCCTCATCCAATAATCTTCTTAAAAAACTAAGTTTCAATATGGAATAAGATATGAAGACACGGTGGAATGAAGATAACGGAAAAGTCATCATGGTGTCGACGACAGGAGGAGTGCCTCCGAACGCTCTGTGTGTCAAATCTATCTTTCCGGTTAACAGATGCTCCTGATCCTGAATTAGTTTTCTGGCCAAGCTATCGGCATGACATAAAAACGGATTCTCTTTCGAGATCCCGCTTTTTTGTGCGGTTTTTGTCGTGTACTTAAGTTTGATTATTAACGAAAAAAACTGTATTTTTGAATGTTCAACAACATGCATTTTAATTTAGTTTCATGAGCGAAAAAAAGAATAGCAATTCAACGTATTCAGCAGATAATATTCAGGTTTTAGAAGGGTTAGAAGCTGTACGTAAGAGACCTTCCATGTACATTGGTGATACTGGCGTTAAAGGCTTGCATCACTTGGTGTATGAGGTGGTGGATAACTCCATAGATGAAGCAGTAGCGGGTTATTGTACTGATATTTTCGTCACTATTCATAAAGACAACTCCATATCGGTCAAAGACAATGGACGTGGTATCCCTACAGGAATTAACAAGAAAGAAAATAAATCGGCGTTGGAGTTGGTGATGACCGTGCTCCATGCCGGAGGTAAATTTGACAAAGATACATACAAGGTTTCCGGTGGTCTTCACGGTGTGGGGGTTTCCTGTGTGAATGCCTTATCTACTCATCTTTCCGCAGTTGTGCATCGTGAGGGAAAGATTTTCCAGCAGGAGTACGAAAAGGGTAAACCCATGTACGATGTGAAGGAGATTGGTGAAAGTGATGTGACGGGTACCATTGTTACCTTCCATCCTGACCCTGAGATTTTTACAATGACCACGGTGTATAACTATGACACCCTGGCTAACCGTCTGCGTGAACTGGCCTTTTTGAATAAAGGTGTGCGTTTGACGTTGACTGACGAGCGTGAAGTCAATGATGATGGCTCTTTCAAATCGGATGAATATTATTCGGAAGGTGGCTTGCGTGAGTTTGTGAAATATTTGGATGGTACGCGCCAACCGCTTATTCCTGAACCAATCTATGTAGAAGGTGTGAAACAGGGTGTTCCGGTAGAGTTGGCCTTGCAGTACAACGATACATACGCGGAGAATGTGCATTCTTACGTTAATAACATCAATACCATTGAAGGCGGTACGCACGTTGCAGGTTTTCGCCGTGGATTGACCCGTACCTTGAAGGCCTATGCCGATAAATCGGGCTTGCTGAAAAATGTAAAAGGCGGCGTGGAAATTACCGGAGATGACTTCCGCGAGGGATTGACAGCCGTGATTTCCGTGAAGGTTGCCGAGCCGCAGTTTGAAGGGCAAACCAAAACCAAGTTGGGCAACAACGAGGTGATGGGTGCGGTAGATATAGCTGTAGGTGAAATTTTGGGCATCTATTTGGAGGAGAATCCAAAAGAGGCTAAAACCATCGTGCAAAAGGTCATCATCGCCGCACAGGCGCGCGCCGCGGCCCGTAAAGCCCGGGAACTGGTGCAACGTAAGACGGTGATGGGTGGATCGGGACTTCCTGGTAAACTGGCCGACTGCTCGGACAATGATCCGGCACAATGCGAGATTTTCTTTGTCGAGGGAGATTCGGCTGGTGGTACCGCCAAGCAAGGTCGTAACCGCCGTTTTCAGGCCATTATGCCACTAAGGGGAAAAATTCTGAACGTGGAGAAGGCCATGGAACACAAAATCTACGAAAACGAAGAGATTAAGAACATGTTTACGGCCTTGGGCGTCAGCGTAGGTACGGCAGAAGATTCCAAGGCACTTAACTTGGAAAAACTGCGTTACCACAAGATCATCATCATGACGGATGCCGATGTCGACGGTTCGCACATCGCAACCTTGATCTTGACGTTCTATTTCCGGTATATGAAAGAGCTGATCGAGAAGGGATATGTATATATTGCCACTCCGCCTTTATATCAGGTCAAAAAAGGCAAAGAATTTGAATATGCTTGGACGGAAGACCAACGTTTGGCAGCTATCCAGCGCTTGAAAGGAGCAGGTAAAGAGGATTCTGTTTCTGTGCAGCGTTACAAAGGTCTTGGAGAGATGAACGCCGAGCAATTGTGGCAAACGACCATGGATCCGGAACATCGTACATTGCGTCAAGTTACGATTCAAAATGCGGCCGAATGCGACCATATATTCTCCATGCTGATGGGGGATGAGGTAGCTCCTCGCCGTGAATTTATTGAACGAAATGCACGCTATGCGAAAATTGACGTATAGCCCATAAATACATGATTTTAAAAGAGCAGTCAAACCCTTCTGAATTTGGCTGCTCTTTTTTTGTTTTTATCAATAAATAATCTAACTTTATCCGATAACCAAAAAAAATATATGGAAAATTATATCATCTATTTACCATTAACGCTCGCTGTTTTAGGGCTTCTTTTTATGTTTTCCAAGGCTAGTTGGGTTGGAAAACAAAACTCGGGCGAGAGCCGTATGCAGTTTATTTCTAAGAGTATTCAGGAGGGTGCTATGGCCTTTCTGAAGGCGGAGTATCGTATTTTGTTGATCTTTGTCATCATCGCATCCATCGCACTATTTATTGTGTCCACATTGGTAGAGACGACACACTGGATCATTGTGGTGGCCTTTGTGTTTGGGGCATTCTTTTCGGCCTTGGCCGGAAATATTGGGATGCGTATCGCAACCAAGGCGAATGTACGTACCACGCAGGCCGCGCGGACAAGCTTGCCACAAGCTTTGAAAGTATCCTTTTCAGGAGGAACGGTGATGGGGTTGGGTGTTGCCGGATTGGCCGTGTTGGGATTAAGCATTTTTTTCCTGCTGTTCCTCAACATGTTTTTGACTGAGGGCGGTAACTTCTATCATGAAATGACGGTGGTATTGGAAGCGTTGGCTGGTTTTTCTTTGGGTGCAGAATCCATTGCCCTGTTTGCTCGTGTAGGGGGCGGTATCTATACTAAAGCTGCCGATGTGGGTGCTGATTTAGTGGGTAAGGTGGAAGCTGGTATCCCTGAAGACGATCCACGCAACCCGGCAACCATTGCCGACAATGTAGGGGATAATGTGGGCGACGTCGCCGGAATGGGGGCCGACCTTTTTGGCTCTTATGTGGCTACCGTGCTCGCTTCTATGGTATTGGGTAATTATATTATTAAAGATATGGCCGATCAAGGCCAAGTGTTGGATACCTTTAATGGCATGGGGCCTATTTTGTTGCCCATTGTCATTGCAGGTGTAGGGATTTTGGCCTCGATCATTGGTACGTTCTTCGTGAAAGTATCGAGTAACGATGCTAAAGAAGCCCAGGTGCAAAAGGCTTTGAATCTAGGTAACTGGACAGCTATTATCTTAACAGTAATCGCTTGTTTTTTCCTTATTCAGTACATGTTGCCCGAAACTATTCAGATGAAGTTTTTTGGCGAAGGATACAAAGATATATCTCGGATGAACATTTTTTATTCAACTATTGTGGGATTAGCTGTTGGGGGATTGATTTCTTCCTTTACAGAATATTATACAGGGTTGGGTAAAAAACCGGTATTGAATATCGTGCGTAATTCCTCTACGGGTGCGGCGACCAATATCATTGCCGGTTTGGCCACAGGGATGATTTCAACGTTTTCGTCTGTGTTATTGTTTGCTTTGGCGATTTGGGGTTCGTACGCGTTGGCTGGGTTCTATGGCGTAGCGATTGCCGCTTCGGCGATGATGGCCACTACTGCGATGCAGTTAGCCATCGATGCCTTTGGACCGATTGCCGATAATGCGGGCGGTATCGCCGAGATGAGCGAATTGCCGAAAGAAGTGCGTCAGCGTACCGATGTGTTGGATTCGGTTGGTAATACAACTGCGGCGGTGGGTAAAGGATTTGCCATTGCTTCTGCGGCATTGACAGCTTTGGCCTTGTTTGCGGCTTATGTGACTTTTACAGGTATCGATGGTATCAATATCTTCAAAGCAGATGTGTTGGCAGCATTGTTTATTGGTGGTATGATTCCGGTGGTTTTCTCAGCCTTGGCTATCCAGTCCGTGGGTAAAGCCGCTATGGATATGGTTAACGAGGTAAGAAGGCAGTTCCGCGAGATTCCGGGTATTTTGGAAGGAACCGGCAAGCCGGAATATGGCAAATGTGTAGATATCTCCACGAAAGCGGCATTGCGTGAAATGATGTTGCCAGGAGCCATCACCATCATCACACCGATTATCGTAGGTTTTGTGATGGGACCAGAAGCTTTAGGGGCTTATATGGCAGGCGTGGCCGTGTCGGGGGTGTTGTGGGCTATTTTCCAAAACAATGCCGGCGGTGCATGGGACAATGCGAAGAAATCGTTTGAAGCTGGTGTGGAAATCAATGGTGAAATGACCTTTAAAGGTTCGGATGCGCACAAAGCAGCTGTTACTGGTGATACCGTTGGTGACCCGTTCAAAGATACTTCCGGACCATCCATGAATATCCTTATCAAATTAACGTGTTTGGTAGGATTGGTGATTGCCCCAATCTTGGGCGGACATACCCTTTCCAGCGCAAAGAAAGATAAGGAAGTTGCGAAGGAAAAAGTGGTGATGGTCGTGAAAAAGCAGGAAACCTTAAAATAAGGAATATCCTAAAAACAGTATTAAAAAAATCCGAGAAGCGTCAAGCTTCTCGGATTTTTGTTTTTCTATGTTTTTATTATTCCTTTATCTCGATTTTGATATTCTCTGACCGTGCATTTACTGCAGGGTTGTACATGCATTCGATGGTGGTGATTCCCGAACTGAAAACCCCTGCGTTATTCGCTTTCACCTCATATTCGTATTCGCGTTTGCCCTTTGGCAAGTCATCGAAGAAATAATTGGTGGAAGCATCCTTCATGCTGAAATAATAGCGTTGCCACCATTTATAGCCAGAGGGTTCGTACCCAGGTTCTACACCGGAAGGGCGACTGTCCTTCAAATGTACATATTGCAAGGGTTGATCGTTGATGACCGTGATTCTCACCTTGATGCGTTCGCCTAATTTGGCCTCACGGCTTTCTATCCAATTGCCATCGCGTAGTACGAAGTACTGTTTTTGTACCGATATGTCATGTTTGACGGTTTGGACCTTCTCCAAAGGTTCAAAATATTGGTGATGGATGCTTCCATAGACCGTCCTACCGTTTTGGTTGTGGATGCGGATTTGCTTGTCTGTTTCCAACGCTTCTTTCGGCAACTCTTTGCTGACTTGTCCCAACACCACATTTTCGGTTTCTGCCTCCGTTTGGTCTACCCAAATTTGTATGGTGTTTTCGGTTATGAAATCCTTTGGATTGTTGGCTAAAAGCAATGCGTAAACGGCATCAACGGTTGCCCAAGTGCTTTGCCAATGATTTATCTGTTTATTGTAAAGCAACCATTGTGTCATGTCCTGAAGCTTGCTGGGGTCATTTAACTTATAGGCTTCCACCATATACGATTGCAAGCTGATGGCACCCGGACCACTGCCGTTGCTTTCCCAATAACATCCTTTGTTTTGATCGTGGATGACTTCCTGTGTCAGTCGGTTTTTAATTTCGTTGGATTGTTTGGCATCGCCAAATAACTGGTTGACCACCCAAGCCTTTGCTGCGAATCCGGCCGAACCTGTTGCGGTGATTTCTGGTGATGTCGATAGCCGATTACCCAACTTCTGCAACGTCGCCTCAGGTATACCGAACGTTCCGTTCCAATACTGTCTGGCATATAGGTAGTTTAAAATTTGTTGATCTGACGATTTTTTGCTAAAGATACTGCTGTCAT
>JBEBRE010000111.1:0-9919 GCA_040394995.1 Sphingobacterium wenxiniae | reverse complement strand
AACTCGCGTTACTTAACGTGTACCACAGAGAATCCAAATCTTGATACCTCCCGTTTAATTGACCAATAAGGCTAAAAATCGCATAAAACAAAAAAGCCACCCCGTTTTTGGGTGGCCTTTTGCACATAGCACTATTTTTCAATAAAACTTAAAACTTGAATGTCAAACCGAAAGTCGCCGCTTCAAAGAAATTATTAAAACGGTTAAGATTTGCTCCAAATTGAGTAACAGATTTTGCACCGTCAACATCAGCTTTCGCTGTGCTGAAACCAAGAAGATCAGTAAAGGCAAAGTTAATAGCAATATTGTCCGTTAAGAAATAGTTAGCACCTATTCCTAAATTCGCACCAAAACCACTGATTTTAGGGTCTTTTACGGTTGTCCCGCCCACAGTCTCTTCATCTTGCGACTGTAGATAGCCAGCACCCAATTCAGTATAGGTTTTGAAACGGCTACCTAATTCTAAAAAGTAATACCGACCGAAAGCGCCAATCCCAAATTGATTGGATTTTTCCTGTGCATCAACACCTTCCGCATAGTTGTCTTCATTCTCTGTGCCAACGCCCAGTTCAATACCAACGGCTATTTTATCCGTCAAGAAATAACCTGCTTTTGGATTAAAGCTAAAAGTCGAATTTTTAACTTCCGCATTTTTGTTATTAGTCGTACTAAAACCTAAGTTGCCTTCGATAATAACATTACCTTTTTCAAAACCAAATTCCTGTGCCTGTGAGGCAAATGTCAAGCCTGCAACGGCTGTCAACGTAAGTAAGATTTTTTTCATGTTTTTTTGAATTATTTATTAACTCCGCAAAGATGAACATTTAACTCAAAAAGTCAATAGTAAAAAAATCATATTAACGTCAGTTTTGAATGTTTTGTTTTTATTTGCAAACAACATGCATGATGGCAACCCTGCAACATCAGAAAATATAAAACAAGGCCACCGCTTCACGCGATGGCCTTGTTCATAAAATTATGTTTTCCGAATCTTAAAACTGAAAACCTACACCAAACGACAACACGCGGTTAGATATCGTTTTATCAGCTTCTGGAACCAATTGGCTCAATCCCAAGTTATAACCAGCATTAATCAATAATCCATTATTGAATCTATAACCAGCCATAAAGTTTGCACCGGCATCGATAAGGTTCATATCTTTATCATCACCCGAGAATTTCAATTTGTTTGTATTGCTTCCCTCCCAGCCTTCTAATTCACCAGATACCTTGTCTTTACCGCTTACATTAAATCCAATATATGGACCAGCTCCTAAGAAAACAGAACCCGAAGAACCTGTAGGAATATAATACACCGCATTTACAGGTACTTCTACGGACATTACATTTCGTGTTAAGCTACCTTCTCCAATATCTCCAGAGGCCTTATACTTCGCCCCTTTTCCTTGAAGAGACACTCCTGGTTGGATAGAAAAATTAGTTGCTACAGGGATATCCGCAAAACCCGTAACATAAAAAGAGGGGTTCATCTTTTCATAATCTTTTAAATCCTCGTCAACATTGCTATACTTACCCAAATTGACACCAGCTTTTAAACCATAAGAGGTCTGAGCCTGAGCACCTGCAGCCAATAATAACGCTGCGCCTAATGAAAGTACAATCTTTTTCATATTCTTGTTTTTTTGTTTTTACAGTCTATACCTAACAATATCCAGACCAAAACGAAAATATTTGGAAAATTCAAACACATATAGCTCAATATCAATAAATTATTTTTTAAAAAAACACATCTAATTGAATCATATTATCCCTTTTATCTTTTCATTTATGTTTTCATTTTTCGACCTTCGCGTTTTAGTTTTCTAATTCTTTGTAAATGTCAAAAGTAAATTTTATTTTTGCATTCCCTTAAGGGATAAAGGGTCGGATGGCCGAGTGGCTAGGCAGAGGTCTGCAAAACCTCCCACAGCGGTTCGAATCCGCTTCCGACCTCGTTTAATGACAATAAAAAAGATTTAACCATGGGAGTTACACGTTTAAAAAGAAAAGATAGAAGAAACAAAACTGTTGCAAAGGTTGAGGTGCAGTTTTTGAAATTAGGTCGTAATCTTGAACTTGGATCAAGGAACGTCATGCCTAAGAATAGCCAAATCAGCAAAAACAATGCGATTCTAGACAAATTAGTTGCCGAAGCTAAATAGTTTAGATGTTTACGATATGAGGTTAAAAGAAAGGTCACCTATGAAGTGACCTTTCTTAATTTGTGTTCTCTATCACTTCGACCAATTTCTCCACTTTTTTTCGCGAAGTCCGCATCGTTGGCTCATTCATACCCGCCAATACATCCGATTCATATAACATACTGCTCGGAAGAATTTCTTTCGCTGAGCTGTGGATAGATTTTGCTCCTGTGTATTGCAATATGTGCTGTACATTTGTCACCTCCACTCCTGACCCCGGCATGATTTCTATACGGCCTTGGGCTTGCTCAATAAGTAATTGCAACAATTCTTTGCCCTCTTCGGCCGTATTGCGAAGTCCTGAAGTTAAGATCCGGTCGAATCCTAATTCGATGATATCCTCCAATGCGTGTTCAGCATCTCTGCATCGGTCAAAAGCACGGTGAAAAACCGTAGTCATAGGTTGCGCAAGCTTGACAAGCTCAGCACATCGATCTTTATCGACATCCCCATTAGGAAGCAATATCCCAATGACCACTCCGTCGCACCCTATTTCCTTACAATATTGGACATCTTGCTTCATCTCTTCAAATTCATCGTTGCTGTAGACAAAATCACCTCCACGTGGTCTGATCAGCACGTGTACGCCAATGTCTAGCAATTCCCGAGTACGCTTTATCTGTCCATAAGAAGGCGTTGTCCCTCCATTTTCCAGATTTTGGCATAATTCTACCCTACTGGCACCTCCCAATTGAGCCTGCAAAGCGGAGTAGGAAGAATTGGAACAGATTTCCAATCGATAGCCGTTGATTTCTTTTTCCGTTCTTTTCATGGCACAAAGTTGCGTATTTTTTTATAAAGACAGCGGTCAGTAATCAGTTATAAGAGGACTGTTCACTGACCACTGGCTACGCTTAAATCGTACTCAAATTTATCGGCAACGTGAACCGGACACGAACGGGAACACCATTTTGGATGCCGGCATCCCATTTAGGTGCCTTTTTCAAAAGCCGAATAGCTTCATCACCGGTACCAAAGCCGATGTCTCTAATCACCTTAAAGTCGGTAAGGCTTCCGTCTGTCTCTACGACAAAAGATACCTGAACAATACCTTTTACCCCTTGATCCAAAGCGCCTTGAGGGTAGTTATAGCTGTTTGCCACCCATTTCACAAATGCGGGCATTCCTTCTTTGGGTGCCGGCATGACTTCGACAGAGATGAAAGGTTCGTTGCTACCACTACCGCCGCCATTTACGTCACCTACCAGATTTCCTGTAATAGCGCCTTCCACCTTTTTCGGACCAAATTCTCCCCTTGCAATCAATGATCCACCAGCCGATTTCTTTAAAGTTATTCTCGCGCTCATTTTATCCTTGAGATCATCTTGGCTTGCTACATCTTCGGTGACACGGCTAGCCTCTACGACTTTTGGTTCCACGTGCCGAATTAAGTCGATAGCCGGAGGATCTTGCGCAATCTGTTGCGCGGGGGCTTCTATCGGAGGCAGCGGTTCTTCTATTTTTTCGGGCTCCTCTTCCACTAAATGATCTAAAGTAACTGGCTCCAATACAGCCTGTGTTACACTTTGTGTCGTTTTTGGAACGTTATCATAAGCAAACTTCCCGAAAACTAACAACGCCACTACCAACGTTACGATAAATAAAGCCTTGTTTGTCGCCACGGTCGACAACCGCCGTAACTCGTATGCTCCATAAGACTGATTCCGTGATGAAAAGACGACATCCAGCCATTCTTTTTCATAAATATCCAATTTGTTCCACATCATACTAAAAATTGAAGGTTTACAACTATTTTTTATATATGATGAAAAACCAAACCAAATTCCATAAATGACAAGGTGGTCAGTGATCAGGAATCAGTAGCAAGTGGTCAGAAACAGGGCAGTAGTAGCCCCCTCTCCTTTGGAGAGGGCTGGGAAGAGGATCACTCCATCATACATGCATTCTGGCCAAGGGAGCAACATCTTGCCCCACAAACTCGCCTCTTAGGTATTTATAATAACCTGCAATGGCAATCATGGCCGCGTTGTCGGTACAATACTCAAATTTAGGGATGAAAACATTCCATTGGTATTTTTCGCCCATGGCCAATAACGAAGACCGCAATCCCGAGTTGGCCGACACGCCACCCGCAATGGCAATATCTTTGACTCCGGTTTCTTTTGCGGCTTTTTTGAGTTTGTTCAGCAAAATGGAGACGATTCGGCTCTGGACCGAAGCGCATACATCCGCCATATTTTCCTGCAGAAAATTCGGATTAGCCGCTTCCTGGGCCTGCACCATATATAGAATAGCCGTTTTCAAGCCGGAAAAGCTGAAATTCAGTTCCGGAATTTGGGGTTCAGGCAACTTGAAGGTTTCTGGATTACCTTCTTTAGCATATTTATCAATTAAAGGGCCGCCTGGATAAGGCAGGTTTAAAATCTTGGCCGTTTTATCAAAAGCCTCTCCGGCCGCATCATCCAATGTTTGCCCCAAAAGCTCCATGTCAAAATAGTCTTTAACAAGGACAATCTGTGTGTGTCCTCCCGAAACCGTTAGGCACAGAAAAGGAAAGGACGGTTTCGGATCATCGATGAAATGCGCTAAGATATGCGCCTGCATATGATTGATTTCGATTAAGGGTATATTTTGTGCCAGCGCAAAAGACTTTGCAAAAGATGTTCCTACTAAAAGCGACCCCAAAAGACCCGGACCGCGCGTAAAAGCTACTGCATCTATCTCTTTTTTGTTTATTTTTGCCTGTTGAATGGCTTGGTCTACGGTCGGTATGATATGTTGCTGATGAGCCCGCGAGGCTAATTCAGGAACAACACCACCATATTTTGCATGGATGGCTTGACCAGCAATAATATTTGACTTAATTTCACCGTCTATACATATAGAAGCTGAAGTTTCGTCGCAAGAAGATTCAATACCGAGGATAATTGCCATCATTGAGGGGTTTTAAAAAGTATACAAAAATATCAAAAAAATACTAAAAATAACGCTGATTACGTTGCTTAGCATCATCCTGCTGACGGCGTTGGGCATTTTTGCACTTCAATTTTCCTCTGTACAAACCTATTTGAGTCAAAAAATTGCCAAGTATCTCAGCGAAGAACTGCACACCGGCATTTCCATCGAAAAAGTATACTTTAAACCCTTTTCTTCAATAGAATTGAAAGAATTGTTGCTTCATGACCGCAACGGCGACACTATGCTGTATACCCAATCAGCCACCGCAAACCTTTCATTACGAAAATTCTTAGAACGTAAAATTGAAATTCAACAACTAAAGCTTGAAGAAGCGTTCGTACATTACCATATCTACAAGGACAGCACCAACTTTAGTTTTCTTCTTGATTATTTTGCCCCTAAGAATCAAGCTAAGACCTCGAAATCCTCACTCAAAATAAACATGAATCTACAACGTGTAGCATTCGTAAACAACACCTTCAAATTAGTCAACCACAATTTCAACCATCACCATAAAGGCGTTGATTTTAGCGACTTAGAGCTGACCAAAATTTCAGGTGTCTTTTCAGGTATCCAGTATTCCGATGAAGATATATTTTCTGATATTAAGAATTTGACCTTTCAGGAAAAATCGGGCTTACTGTTAAAGGAGCTGTCGGCATCGGCCTATGTCTCCAATCGCAAAATGGAATTTCGGGATTTGACACTGAGAACGAATCGGTCCAGCATAAGCGATTACTTGCTTTTTGAATATACCTCCTTTGCCGATTTTAAGGATTTTATCAAGAAGGTAAATATTCAAAGCACCTTAAATAATGCACACGTTGACTCACGCGATATTGAATATTTTGCGCCGAGCATGAAATATGTCCGTTTCGAAGCCTCCATTCCACAGGCCATGCTATCCGGTACCGTAGAACATATAGAAGCACGCCATACACAAATCAAAACAGGCGAAAACACCGTATTGGAAGGCAATTTCACCATTGATGGGCTTCCCGAGATTGAGAGAACCCGCTTTTATTTCGATCTCGATGCATTAACGAGCAGTGCCAAAGACGTAGAACAACTGGTTCCTCTATTGGCAAACATGCGCTCGTTTTCTCTTCCTAAATTGGTACATAAATTCAAAACACTTCATTATAGAGGTCAACTGGATGGGTTCTACCATCATTTTAAAATAGATGGAAATACATCAACGGATATAGGTTCCTTCAAGACTTCAACGGACATAAATTTAAGACCCATACTGCAATTCACAGGGAAGGTTGAAAGTAAAAATTTTAACCTAGGACAGCTGTTGGATGCCAACTTACTTGGTCAGACGGGGTTTGACGCCCAATTTGAAGGTTCGTTGGCAAAAGGAAAAGATCTAAAACTGCTAGCCAACGGATTTCTCAATCAATTTAATCTCAAAAACTATCGCTATGATCACATAACTTTTAATAGCGAAATCATAAACAATATGCTCTTGGCCGATGGAACAGTGCAGGACGCACATGCCCAATTGGCTTTTGAAGGTGAAATAGATTGGCACGACACCCTTCCCTCTTATGCTTTTCACAGCACCATAGACCATTTAAATCTCAAACGAACCCATCTCTATGAAAGAGACAGTATTGTCATCAAGCATTCTAATTTGGAAACGCATTTGGCTGGCAACACGCTCAACAGCTTAACTGGAAACATCCAATCCAACCATATCGAGTTTTCATCTACACGAGGAAATTTTTCGATGAACCGTTTCGAGTTTGAGTCCATAGGCGACCAGAAGTCAAAAGAACTAACTGTGAAATCAGATGTCGTAGATGCCATCGTTACAGGAGAAATTGATCTGAGCACCATTGTTCCTTACTTCCGGTCGTTAGCCATGCGCTACGCACCGGCTATCAATTTAAAGGCAGAGCCTTACAATCCGCAAAATTTCGATTTGCGGGTACATATCAAGTCCTTCGATCCTGTTTCGGCCCTGTTCAGCCCCGATTTAAAACTGGACGACGGAGCGCATTTAACAGCAGCATTTTCAACGGAGAAATACACGGCCAGTTTCGATGCCTTCAGCCCAATAGTGACCTATAAAGGAATGAAGTTGACCAATATGTCGGTTGCCGAAAACGCCGATGACCGAGCTTTTTCACTCAGCGTCAAGGCCGATCGATTCAGTCTGTCTGATTCTGCGTATATTGACAATATCAAAATCGACAATGTATTGGCTAACGATAGCTTACATTTTAACATCCTCTTATCTGAAGAAAACAGGGCCAATTACCTTGATTTACATGGCAATATTCATTTTGCGCATAACCAACCGGCTTACATCCGTTTTGAAAAGTCCAAGATCGTACTGAACAGCGAGGATTGGCAAGTTAGTCAAGATGCAGACGTGCAGGTCTCCAAAGGAAAATTCTATCTTCATAATCTCTTGCTGAAAAGAGACAATCAAGCCGTCAATATCAACGGCATATTATCGAACGAAGACGATCAGGTAAATATTGCATTCACAGACTTTAGTCTAGCCTCTTTTTCCGGGATAACCAGACCACTGGGCATTCGTCTTCAAGGCCATATGAACGGTGACCTCAAAATTAATTCGGTGTTCAAAGCTCCCAACCTGTCCGCCCATATTCGTACAACCCCTATCGTTTACAATGACCTGCCTATAGGAAGCCTTACCATGAATGCTGATTTTGAACCTCAAAATGGCCTGGTTCGACTTCATTCCAGATTACGCAATATCGATGGCAATGGTTTCGATCTTTCCGGCACCTACGATCTCCATTCGACAACGGACGCACTGCAGCTGAAAGGTTCTGTAAAAAACACAGACTTAGTCATTGTGCAACCCTTTCTAAAAACACTTATCTCCAACCTATATGGTAAAATAAGTGGAGAAGTAGACATTAGCGGAACTGTGCAACGCCCCATCATTTCCGGTATGTCCACTATTCGAGATGCCGGCTTTTCGGTTAACTATCTACAGACGTCCTATCATATATCCAACCAACCGGCACTGATTGACAAGAATACCATACGCCTTGCGAATTTCAAGCTTAATGACAGTAGAAACAGCACGTCCACCGCAAATGGATATGTAGATCTTAATAAATTAAGTGATCCATCATTGGATATCAACATTGCGGCGGACAACTTTCATATTCTCAACACACAGCTGAAAGATAATGAATTGTTTTATGGAACAGCTTATGCATCGGGCACTTTCAGGTTTAAAGGCCCCACTTCTGCCATCGATATCAACATTAATGCCCGTTCTAATCCAAATACAAGCATTACTATTCCTTTTAATACGGCATTAAAAGTAAGTGATAGTGATTTTATCTATTTTGTAAACACTGATACCTCTAAAAATGAAAAGGAAGCGGAACGCCGGATATTGCGTGGGCTGACCATGAACATGGATTTGGCCATTACGCCAGAGGCTGAAATCAACTTGGAAAACAACATCGGCTCGTTAACAGGTTCCGGTACTGGAACACTCTCTCTTCGAATCTCCAGCTTAGGTGATTTTGAAATGTTTGGCGATTATCATGTGGCCTCGGGGAAATTTCATTTTACAGCACAGGATTTTTTCAATAAGTTCTTCGATCTGAAACAAGGCGGTACCATCCGGTGGGCGGGAAATCCAGCAGAGGCCAGCATCAACCTAAGTGCTGCTTATCAGCAACGCACCTCTATAGCACCGCTGTATAATGCCGCTGGTCGCAATGAAAACAATGAACGCATATTAGCCGAGGCGGATATGATCTTAAAGGGTACGCTCTCACAGCCAGAGGTATCTTTTGATTTGAATTTTCCCCAAAACCCGTATATCAAGGACGAATTGCAAAGCTATCTAAGTGATGCCAACAACGTCAATCAACAAGCTATCAGCCTGATCGTTCGGCGAAGCTTCACACCTGCCTCCACACAGGAATTTGGCCGCGAAGTAAACAGTACATTGTTATCCGCCGGAACGGAAATCGCCTTCAATCAGCTGAATAGTATTATTTCGCAATCGCTAAATGTGAATTTCTTCGATTTGAATATCCGCTCCTTCAACGATGCTTCGGCTTCATTACGTTTCTTCAACGATCGACTGGTATTCACGGGAGGGATTACCGATAATCGAAACCAACAAATCAACGACTTGACTTTGTTTACGGATAAAATCGCGACCGACGCTGAGTTGACATATAGGCTCCGCCAGGACGGGAATCTTGTATTACGTGCATATAACCGTTTGAATCCCCGAAACTTCCTGTTCACGCCCAACAGCGATTACATCAGTGCCGCAGGGTTGGTGTATCGGCAAGAGTTTAATTCGCTACCTGAATTTTGGCGCAAACTATGGTATTGGAGACAGAAAAAGGAAAGCGTTTCCACAGACTCTACTTCCACACGTTGAGGTACTGTACATTGTACGGAAAATGAATGCTGCTTGGAAACGATTTCATAACGATGAGTTGCTTAATAACAATATTACCAGTTCTTCCCACTCCTCCACTAGCGATCCCCTAAACTCTGGTTTTCCAGCACGATTATACCAGTAACGGGCATTCCATAGGTCGCCTTCCACACGGTGCAGATAGGCATGTACATGGGCTGACGTTTTATCTTCCAAATGATCGATCAGGTCATGTGCTACCTTCCAATCTCCTTTGGCATCATACCAGAGCGCCTTGAGATGCACCGATAGCTTTTCCGATGGTAACGGATGGGATAACGTATCTTTGAATTCTTGCAATGTCATGTTTAAAGATAAGAAATTTTCACACATCCGGGCACAAGTCGGCCCAGACCAC
>JBEBRE010000110.1:0-10075 GCA_040394995.1 Sphingobacterium wenxiniae | reverse complement strand
TTCCCGGTTCTGTCTATTAAAGCAAGCCCATTTTCTTAAACGTGTAAAACAAAGCGGAAGTATGCAACGCCTGCCCTATTTTATTTTCAAACAAAAATTGCTTGGCTTCTTCAATGGGCATTTCAACCACTTCGATATCTTCTCCGTGGTCGAGCTCCTGCTCCTGCACTTTCTTTCCTCCTCGGAGCAAATACGTATAGGTGATATTTCCAGATGTTGCCGGATTTGCAAAAAGCTCACATATATACTCGATAGAAGTAAAGGCATAGCCGGTTTCTTCCAACAGCTCCCGTTTCGCGGCTTCTTCGGGATCTTCGCCGTCTTCCACTACGCCCGCCGGAAGTTCGACCATTACCTTTCCCGCTCCATGGCGGTATTGCCTGACAAACAATAAGGTATCCTGCTCCGTAAGCGCAACCATATTCACCCATGTCGGATACTCCAATACGTAGTATTCTTCCTTGATATTGCCATTAGGCAATTGCAACTTATCTACCCGTAATGTAGCCCAAGGCCGTTGGATAATATACCTGGAATCCAATAATGTCCATTTCTGCATCTTTGCACTATTTAAATTTATATATTTTTCGTTGGGCTATGTCTGACTCTTACGTGTCAAGTTAAGACTATTCTACATTTTATCGAACCGTCTTATCGCACATCGCCCTTTTGTCATCCCGACGTTAGGAGGGTTCTATATAACAGATGTCTCCTATCGTCAACATGACAATGAAAGCGCTACCGTATTTTTGCAATGGACTAAGACAGATGCTCCTCAACATGACGCCAATGGACGCAACGTGATAAAAAGATTGCGTATCATCCTTAAGCGCTTGCCTGGTGATTAGGCAAAAAGAGTCGAAAGATAGTCTATTGTTATTTTTTCCTAAACAACATCTTAATCTTTTACGATGTCCGCCATAATATTTTTGACCTTTTCTTCCAATGTAGCCGACACGGTTTCGTAAGCTGATGCGTCTGTCAAGCGCTCCTTGACCGAGCAGTAAAACTTGATCTTAGGCTCTGTGCCCGATGGCCGTGCAGAAATAACATCACCATCGACGGTTATAAATTGCAACACGTCAGATTTTGGCAAATCAATAGATGTTTTCACATCTGTAGCCAGCACTTGGGCTTCGCTATTTTCATAGTCGCGTATCTCCTTAACGGCTATGCCACCAAGAGTTCGCGGTGCATTAGCCCGCAAGTCTGCCATCATTTGCTTGATTTCATCTGCACCGGCCTTTCCTTTTTTCGTTAGGGAAATCAGTTTTTCTTTGTAGAAGCCATATGTGATATACAGGTCTAACAATACGTCAAACAACGACCGTCCTTGGTTTTTAAAATAAGCTGCCATTTCAGCGATAAAAGCACAGGAATTGACCGCGTCTTTGTCGCGCACTAAATCGCCAACCAAAAAACCATAGCTTTCTTCGCCACCCACCAGATAATTGGCCTGTCCCTCGAGCTTGGTCATGATCTCGCCAATATATTTGAAACCGGTAAGAACCTCGTGGCTTTTCACGCCAAAAGCCGTACTGATATCACTTATCAGATTAGTAGTGACAATCGTTTTAACGACAAAATGGTTGTCCTTTAATTCCCCTTTTTCTTTTTTGGAAGACAGCACATAATACGCGAGCAAACTACCTATTTGATTACCATTAAGCAATTGGAATTCGCCTTTTTGGTTTTTCACGGCTACGCCCACGCGATCGGCATCGGGATCGGTAGCCATCACCACATCGGCATCGAGTTCCTGACCACGCTTCACAGCCATAGACATGGCTTCTTGTTCTTCGGGGTTGGGGTAAACCACCGTCGGGAAGTTGCCATCTGGTTTGGATTGCTCCTCCACCACTGAAATGTTTTCAAAGCCCCAAGCTTTTAACATTTTGGGAACAATCATACCCGTTCCGTGAATGGGTGAAAAGACGATTTTTAGATTTTTTTGGGCCTGCACAGCTTCGGGATGGATCGATAGTTGTTTGTTGGCATCTATGTAGATATGATCGAAGTCTTCTCCTATCAATGTAATATGCGCATCATTGCGCATAAATCGGATGTCGGAAACCGATTGGATGGCATTGACCTCCGCAATCACATTTTTATCGTGAGGTGCCACCAATTGGCCACCGTCATTCCAATAAGCCTTATAGCCATTGTATTCCTTGGGATTGTGCGATGCAGTTAGCATCACGCCTCCTTGGCAACCAAAATGACGCACGGCAAAGGACAACATCGGTGTGGGACGCAACTCTTTAAACAGATACACATGGATGTCGTTGGCCGAGAACACATCAGCTACCAAATGTCCAAAAGACTGTGAATTGTTACGGCTATCGTAAGAGATGGCAACCTTTATAGCTCCGTTCGGGAATTGCTTTTTCAGATAGTTGGCAAATCCTTGAGTAGCCTTTCCGATGGTGTATTTGTTCATGCGGTTAGAGCCAACACCCATAATGCCACGCAGCCCCCCGGTACCGAATTCCAATTCTTTATAGAAAGAATCGATAAGTTCTGTTTCTTCGTTGTTGTCTACTAGTTTTTGAACCTGTGTAACCGTCTCCGTATCGTATTCAGTACTAAGCCACTGATGGATACGTCCTTGTGTAACGTGGTCTATATTGTTCATAATCTTGATGTTTTTATGGTCGTAAAAATAAATATTCTTGTCATTTAATATTAAAAAGCAAATTTGCCCTATTGGGGAAAATCAGGCATCGCACCAACCGTATGCTCTGTCAAGAACGATGACATACCAGGCCCCTTCATATTTCTTGACATGGAAAATCAGGTTTTCGTTCACTGTCAATATCACCCTATAGCTGTCTTTCTCTACTTCTTTGATGCGGACAACTTCAGCCTCCGTAGCATTGTTGAATTCTTTTTCAAATTCGGCAATAATAGTCAGTTGATTGGCAACCGCTGCCGTATCCGCAAAAAAACCCAACTTGTCCCACGTTTCTGTGCCACAGTCGAATATCGGCAACTTTTCAAAACGCAGCACATAATCATGTTGCAACATCGTGTACGGGAAATGTTCTGGCACAGGTTTCGTAAAGTCAATGCGGTCTACTCTGGTGTAAGTGTCTGATGCTCCTGGTCTATAAATAACATACAGACCTAAATCAGGATGTATCAGGGCATTTGCCTTTTCATTGTCCTGTGCATTATAGGCTCTTGCAAAGCGCGTAATAACCTCGGTAATCTGTTGTTCCTGTTCTGTGGGAGCAACTTGGGTCACCGTATCCTTCGTTTCTTCGCTTTTTTTGGAAGACTGGCGACAGGAGCTGGTAATTGCGATGATTGTGGCAATAATAAGGGTAAGATGCAACTGTTTCATGATGTTGTATTTTTTCGGATGGACGATGTAATCATATCCCACATTTCAGCAGGAATGGATTCCATATTATTGAATTCTCCGGCTCCCTGCAACCATTCGCCACCATCGATGGTCACGACTTCGCCATTGATAAAGCCGACATAGTCCGAAACCAAGAAAGCCGCCAAATTAGCTAATTCTTGGTGATCGCCAACCCGTTTCAAGGGCACTTTGTTTTTAAAATCGAATTTCTCCACTAAATCACCGGGCAATAACCGTTCCCATGCACCTTTGGTCGGAAAAGGCCCTGGTGCAATGGCGTTATGGCGAATGTTGTATTTTCCCCATTCCACGGCCAAGGAGCGGGTCAATGCCAATACGCCAGCTTTAGCTACAGCAGACGGAACAACGAAACCCGACCCCGTGTAAGCATAGGTTGTGACGATATTTAGCACCGAAGCAGGCTGTTGTTTACGAATCCAGTTTTTCCCAAAGGTCAGTGTACAATTGACAGTGCCCTTCAAGACAATATCGATGACTGTAGAGAAGGCATTTGCAGACAGTCTCTCAGTCGGGGATATAAAATTGCCCGCCGCATTGTTTACCAAGACATCCACCTTCCGAAATCTTTCCTCGCTTTTTATCAAAAGATCTTCTACTTCTTCCACATTCCTAATGTCGCAAGCGAGCGGAAGCACCGGATTTCCGGTTGCTACCATGATTTCCTGGGCGGTTTCTTCCAATACCGCCAATTTTCGCGAAGCGATCACCAACTGTGCGCCCAGAGAAGAAAAATAGGTCCCCATTGCCTTTCCCAATCCAGTGCCACCGCCCGTAATAAGGATGGTTTTTCCCTGTAATGCATTTTCTTGTAAAGCTCCTTTCACCATCATTAGCCTTTCTTCTGTGTAAGATTGTGAATGATTGTCTTGAGTATGTTTCTAGTGGAAGGCTTCCACCATTGGGCTAACACTTGTTGGACGGCTTCTGTTTTATTTGCCGCAATTTTTTGCAATAAGTCGTTGCGTAGGTTCAATTTTGTGGCTCCCCAAGCGCTCTTGTCAAACTGTGTCAGGCCCCTCGCCCTTCTAGTTGCC
This sequence comes from Sphingobacterium wenxiniae, assembly GCA_040394995.1. Classification (GTDB taxonomy): domain Bacteria; phylum Bacteroidota; class Bacteroidia; order Sphingobacteriales; family Sphingobacteriaceae; genus Sphingobacterium; species Sphingobacterium wenxiniae_A. Next base: position 5,653 of record JBEBRE010000110.1, on the reverse strand, counting down.
GCCGTATTCACCCGATCTGCGGGTACCACTTCATCGACCAAGTGTATCTGCAGGGCCTCCGAAGGAAGCAATAATTTACCTTCCAACAGATTTCTGTAGGCAATGGCTTTTCCAATCCAAAAGCTGTATAGTTCAAAAATACCTGATGGCACAACAATGCCCACAGGCACTTCGTTAAGCCCAATGATAAATTCTCCTTCAGCCATGACACGATAATCGCAACATAACGCCAACACACATCCTCCTGCCGGACTATGGCCTGTAATCGAAGCTACAGTGGGTTTGGGGAATGCGGTTAAGGTATAGATGAGGTCGATAAATGCACGCCAAAAATGTGCAATCTTATTTTCATCATATTCAAAAAGCGTAATGAGATCCAGCCCAGAGGAAAAAAAGCCTTCTTTACCGTGAATAACAATTGCTTCTATGGCGGGATTGTCCTGTGCGGATTTTATGGCTTCTGTCAGCTCCTCCACCATTTCCAGATGCATAGCATTGGATTTCCCTCGATCCAAAGCAAGATAGGCGATGTGGTCTGTAGTCTGTATCTTGATAAATTTCCCCATGCTCAGCGTGTTTACAAAAGTTCTTTGTGGAAAAATACGTAAAAAAACATCAATATTATACATAACGACGGTTTAACTTTTAAATTTTTTGATATGGCAGAATTGAATAATAATCCCAAGCAAACGGGCAAAACGGCACGCAGGAGTATACGCAATCGCCCTATGCCTAAAGTCGACTTGACAGCAATGGTCGATCTGGCCTTCCTGTTGATTACATTTTTTATGCTCACCACATCTTTAAATACACCTAACCGATTGGACGTAGTCATGCCTGATAACGACAAGACCGAGAAAAAACGTCCCATCGAAATAAGCGAAGAGCGTACGTTAAGTCTACTGTTGGGGGCAGATAATGAGATCGTCTATTACCGAGGACGGGAAGAAGCGCCGAAAGTTGCACCTCAGAAAATCGCTTATGGAAAACTGGGGCTTCGGGAGCTGTTGCTAACTGCTCAAAAAGAGATACTCGTCCAAACAAAAGGACAAGATCTTATCGTATTGATCAAACCAGATGCACAATCGGTTACACGGAATCTGGTGGATGTCTTGGACGAAGTGCAGAAAACCGGCGTCAAGAGATATATGATCACCAAGATTTCCGATGCGGAAAGGAAGATGATGTAGAAGAAGATATGATAAACAGGCAAGCTTTGAGCTTGCCTGTTTATCCCTTTATTTTTTCACTTCGATTTCCATCGTTTTCCTGCCCAGCCTTCCATTGAAATCCACACCTTCGATGGTGATCAGGTACTTGCCGTCTTCATCTGAGGTATAGAAATCAAATTTAGCTTTGCCATCTTTGTCCGTAATGATATTGGGCTCCCAATGGATGGTTGTTCTCAAATCCTGGTTCAATTTGTTTTCTGAATCCACATCGTAGATCGGCTTATAGAACGTTTTATTGAGGTGCAACCCTTTAGGCTGTATCGTTAAAATACCTTTTGGTGTGTAGTTGAGGTTAACTTCACGACCGATTTTTGTCGTGATAATGATAAGACCATTTGCCCCATTCGATCCATAAATGGAAGTATAGTTGACGTTTCTGAGGACCTCAACACTTGCCACATCTTGGGGAGTGATCATAGACAGTTGGTCTCCTTCGATATACATACCATCTAGCACCACCTGCATTTCTCCTCCGCCACGCGTACTGTGCGGCTTTCCTCCTTGGAACATAACACCTAAAAGACGCCCGTTAAGGCACATTTCTAAAGACGAGCAATTCTCCAGATCCTCGGCCGACAGCACTTGATCGGCATTGCCGGGACCGTTAAGGTTTGTGGAATGTTCGGCCGCCTTCTTTCGTGGAGAACGGGCCGTCACGACAACTTCTTCAATGGTGATCAGCTTCTCCATTAATCCTTGCGTCTCCAATCCGGCAAAAAACTGCTTGCTTTGCAAGATTTGGTCACGAAAGATATTGTTAACATCGTTCAGCTCGCCGATATTGTTGCGGTTTTGAAGAACGGGTGCGCCTTCTTCTTTTGGAACGATAATGTCAATGTTTCTTTTCCCCTTGTCGTCCTTGGCTGTAATGAGAAATTTGACACTATCCGGGAAAAACAGCTGGTCAAACTCAAAATATCCTTCTTCGTTTGCCACCGTATCGATAAAATCCATAAAGCTTTTGGTGGATACAAGCGTCATTTTAGCATTAGGGAAGGGCGCCTTTCGTCCCAATTTTCGAGCTTGCCCTTTGACCGTAATGCCCTTTTCAGGCATAAACTGAGGTTCATAGGGCTGTAGCTGCGATGTCAGGTCTATTTTTCGCCACCCCTGTGTCAATAGCAACGCATCAATATCCTTCGTCTTTATTTCAGGAGCAAAATAGTATCCCGGATTTTCGATATACCCTTTCATATCGGCACTTAGCAATAGATTGGAGAGTATGTTGGGTGCGGTATAGGGGTCATCTGTGATCTTGGACAGGTTGACAACAGAGGCCGAAAGCGCAGCATTGCGAATAGAATCTGCTGGAAGACCTGTTTCGAGCGACACCTCCACTTTTTTCCTTGTCGAGAACGTTGTGCCGTTGGTTGTCGCTTCCAAAGGTAGGTTGTTATTGCTATTGACAATGAACACAGGCCTTTCCATCAACGGGGTCAAAGCACTATTCAAAATACTGATTGTAATCACCCCAGTCGGAAAGTCCTTTTTGTCAACAGAGAAAACCAATTCATTTTTAGATGCTTTTTGCTTGGAGACGAAAAGCGGTTTTCCTAAATAGTGTGCAATAAAATATACATCTTGGTTATCGATAAAAGTCCCTCCAAGATTTACTTGGGCAAAAAGTTTTGCGGGATTTTGGTTATTGATAATAATATTATATCCTGTAGTTTTTGCTTGCGGAAGAGGCACTTCACCTGTTGAACCGTCGGCATATTCCACAAGAGCGACCAAACCACCTTCTTGATCTACAAAAATCGGCGAAGCTCCCATACCCAAGTCGTTGGTTTCAAAAGAAGATAAGGTGTCTTTTTGATTGTTGAGGACATGGACCTTAGCTTTAATGCCTTTACCGTCGGGTTTCAGCGCTTTGACTGCAATGTTATTCAATGCACCGACCAATAGCTCACCTCCCTCTGCAAATACCTGCAATGCATTTGGCTGTGGCGTGTTCGGAAGTTTAAAAAGCTTAGTCAAAGGCATTTCCGCCGTGTTCTTGAAAGATAAAACAAGCTTGGCATTGGCATATTGTTCCGTAAACGGAACGTTAATCCTGCCTTCTTCATCAGTGGTTAACCGGCCCTTTTTAACATCTTTGCCATTTTTGATGATTTCGTAACGGACAGTTGTTTTATTCAAGGGTCTGTTCTGCAGATCTTTCAAAAAGACTGTATAATTGTTGTTGTCCAACATGCTTTCCGTAATGACGTTATCCAACCGGCCGTTGCTGACGTGAATGTTTTGTTCAAAAAAATAGGTAGTGCTATCGTTTCTCATCCAATTGGTATACGCCCTCAAACGATAGGTTCCTTCCGTGACCGTATCGGCCAAGGTGATGTCTCCCAAGCCCAAACCACTAACAAATGGAATTTTAATGTTGCTAACAAGTTCCGATTTTGGGTCGATCAACTCTATATAGGCAATGTTGCTCAAGTTGGACAGAAAGTTTTCTACACCGATGACAGCATAGGCCTTGAACCAGATGGTTTCTCCCGCGGTGTAGCTGTATTTATCCAAATGCAAATGAATTTTTTCAACAGGTTTACTATCGTGAAATTCAGATGTCTTCGTCAAGAATGATTGGATGTCTTGTGCCTGAAGGCTAAGAGACACCAGGAAAAAAGCAACAAATAAAATTCTTTTCAAGTTCATGATGGTCAAAAGTTTTTTGAATTTACGAAAAAATCCTATAAATGAAAGCCATATTGTTATTTTTCATCGGTATCTTTGTCGCCATGAATATCCTAATTATCGGTTCAGGTGGCAGAGAATCCGCCTTTGCATATACATTATCGAAAAGTCCAAAATTAAAGCAACTGTTTATAGCGCCAGGAAATGCCGGGACAAGCCAATACGGCCAAAATGTTCATTTAAAGGTGACAGATTTTGAAGGTATAGCCTCCTTTTCATTGGCAAACGACATTCAGATGGTTCTTGTTGGCCCCGAAGAACCGTTGGTAAAAGGAATTCACGACTATTTTTTAGGTAGAGACGACTTAAAGCATATTCCAGTCATTGGTCCACAACAACAGGGTGCCCAATTGGAGGGTTCTAAGGATTTCTCCAAGGAATTTATGTTTCGGCACCAGATTCCGACAGCGGCTTACAAATCTTTTGATAAGTCCAACCTGGAGGAAGGTTTAGCGTATCTGGAAACGCAAAAATTGCCGATCGTGTTGAAAGCAGACGGCTTGGCGGCGGGCAAGGGCGTATTGATCTGCCAAACACTGGATGAAGCAAAAGCAGAACTCAAGGCCATGATTGCAGACGCCAAATTTGGCGAAGCCAGCTCGGTAGTCGTCATCGAAGAATTTTTGAAGGGTATTGAGTTATCGGTTTTTGTACTGACCGACAGCCACTCCTACAAGGTCCTTCCTTCAGCAAAGGATTATAAACGTATTGGCGAGGGCGATACCGGACTGAATACCGGAGGCATGGGATCGGTTTCTCCTGTTCCGTTTGCAGACGATGCTTTTTTGGCCAAAGTGGAAGAACGTATCATCAAGCCCACCGTGGAAGGCCTAAAAAAGGACGGCATTCCGTACAAAGGCTTTATTTTCATTGGACTGATGAATGTAGATGGCGATCCTTATGTCATTGAATACAACGTACGCATGGGCGACCCCGAAACAGAATCAGTCTTACCGCGCATTGAATCTGATCTGGTGGATTTGTTAGAAGGTGTGGCACAGGAAAACCTGGACAGCAGGTCGTATACCGTTAGCCCAAAGACAGCCGTGACCGTGATGTTGGTCTCCGGTGGTTATCCAGGCGACTACGAGTCGGGTAAAGAAATCCAAAATATCGAGAATGTGGAGGATTCTATTGTATTCCATGCCGGAACAAAAGAAGTAGATGGCAAAGTGCTGACAGCAGGAGGTCGTGTTATCGCAGTGACAACATTACAGGATACGCTGTTCGATGCGTTGCAACAAGCCACAGCCGATGCCGGAAGAATATTCTTTGAGCGGAAATATTTCCGCAAGGATATTGGCTTTGATTTGATATAATAAAATAAGGGTTTCAATCCCAGCACCTTACAAAATAGAGGTGAAAAATATTTTGGTGATATAAATATAGCTTTTATATTTGCGTCACCAAAATCAAAATGGCCCGTTCGTCTAGGGGTTAGGACGCAAGATTTTCATTCTTGAAACAGGGGTTCGATTCCCCTACGGGCTACACATCTTGAAGTCAAAACATACAAAAGCCTGCAAATTAAACGTTTGCAGGCTTTTTGTTTTTTACAGCATCTTGATTCATTCAATTATTCGCATAAAAACAGTGAGTAATTCAGTGAGTCAATCCCTAACCTAACGCTACTCACTGAAAGAGCATTAAGTTGCTGAACGACAACCTGTTCAATAACTGAACATCTTGACTACCATAGGCTGCAAGGCTAATTTTGTTCACCATAAATG